>NZ_CP021425.1:3415000-3715000 GCF_002162375.1 Oleiphilus messinensis
CCATATTCCGTTAAAAAGTCCAAAGCACACCTCTTGGCCGACAAACAAAAAGTTGAATGATATTTGTAGAGAAATCCACGTTAAAATAAGCGCCAAAGCCAAAGGCCGGAACGCAACACTCGGCTGGGCAGAAGATATTCCTGCAATCCGAACTTAATAAATAGGGTTTAGCAATTTAATTACAAGTGTTTACCAAATCAATTGGCCGTTTTTTTCAAACAAGCGTTCGATTTGCTGTTGACATGGCGACAAATTAACAATACATTCCGTCTTGACATTTGTCAGTTCGAGGGTGAAATCATTCTTACACTGACAGCTTCACCAGGGGTAAATGTACTCATCTTTACCGAAGTACATCTCAAGCCAGCAAAGCAACCACGAGTGCTTGTGCATAAATGGATGACTTTGCGGCCTACACTAATAACCAAAGGAAAGCGATATGCCTGTAGCAGAAATCTTCGACAAAATGAAATCCAACTTCAATTCTGACGCTGCCAGCGATCTTGACCTGGTATTTCAGTTTAACATCGAAGATGCAGATAACTATTACCTGGTCATCAAAGATGGTAACTGCGATTTAACGCAAGGCGATCATGACGATCCGTCTGTAACCCTGATTATGGATTCTTCCACTCTGCAAGGCATTGTGACTGGCGAAGTTGATGGTATGCAAGCATTTATGGCGGGCAACCTGAAAGCTGAAGGCGATATGATGCTGGCAACCAAACTGGGTGAACTGTTCTCAATGGGCTAGGCCACACACAGTTATACGATGTAAAATCGCACATTCCATTTGTGCGATTTTACGCTCTCCCTCTCAAGACGACCAATTATCAAGCGCCACTTCCGCCTCGGTATTCACCGCCCTAACCTTCAACCCTGCAGGTGTCAAATAAACCGAATACACCGCCTGATGGGCTAATGGCACATAAACACCCGCACCATAGCGTGAATCGACAAACGCACTGAATAACGTACTATTTGCCAGAGACCACTTTGATCGCTCATGATTACCATCACGGTTAGTATTTTCTTCGCTTTCATTATCCACCAGAGAATACACCGACCTGATCTTGTATCGCTCATCATGAACAGATCGATACCGGCCACTGAGCCGTTCAAAACGAAATGCAGGCTCCCACCCGAAAAAATAAAAAATACTTTTAAACGTCACCATGCGAGCGTCGAGTTGCCACAAATCACCATGAATCAAGAACTGCTCGGATAGTCCATCCGGATAGTTTAACGACAATTCAAACTGCTGCCGCCCCAAAGCCACGATAGAAACATCCGCAACAGGACGCTCCTGAGACATTTTACGATAATGGTAAATTTCACCGGCAAATAGCGCGGAATAAGCACTCAAACCACTAAAACAAAGCGCTACAAGCAAAAAACTCGCCCCACGAAAGGGTCGCCCTCTGACAAAACATCGCCCAGTCTGCAAGTAAAGATACGCAGACCACAGCAGACCAATCGAAGCAACGAGAAAGATAATACCGGACAACACCGGATAAGACATAACCACTCCAGAGAAGGGGTTGGGCTGTTAAGTAATTGTAGACTAATCGGAAAATGAGATCATGGAAAACACTTCCTCATAACGTCCCTCATTCGAGATCTGTAAAAGTTCATTGATGATCATTCAAGCCTTCGAAAATGCATTATTTATCGCAAAATATCAACAACTTGAGACATCTAGACAATAAGCTTTAGCAGCGAATCAAATTTGTCTGAGAGCTTCGCTCTGTGTGGTATTCATACTCTATTGATAATGCGACCAGAATTGAATCCCGTAGCGACGTTTCAAGTTCAGCTATTCGCTCCATTTACGATCTCTCCATGGCATACAAGCATGTTTGTGTCACACTCCTGATTGCCGCTTTCATCGTGACAAACTGCGACAGCGGAGACGCCGTATGGTAGCTCGGCAAATTGTACGGCGTGTATGTGTTGACCCGCAAATTGCGCCTTATCTGTATTTTGTGACGTACTGTGTTCCGAAATCCGTGGTTTGGAATTTACAGGTGGCTGTCTCGATTATTCATTTCTCATTTAATTTCTCGCCACGATCTAAACCTTCAAAGTATCTTTCTTGATTCTTACAAAACTTATAAGCATTCGAATTCAATATACTATTCTTCAAATTTTCAGAACTGGCATCGACAATGTGGTTTTGGTACACATCAAATATTCTAAGGCCAGCAATATCACAAAGTTCAAGAATTTCCGTCATAAATTCAGAAAAATGTTCACTGGAAACAGCAGCCCGAACTCTAACGTCCGTTACTTTTTTTTCTTGGACACCAATTTCAATTCTATGCTCGCCATAACCGTACATTAATATCTCTTCCGACCAACTTTCAACGGGTCGGAAATATTCCTCTGCGAACTCAAGAACTTCCTTGCCACAATCCAACCACTCCCAATTCTCATCTGTCTCAGGTAAAAATTCGCTTTCACCTTCCGAAACAAATTTAGTGGGCTCCGGAACTAGGTAACATTTGTAATGCCATAATGCCATTTACGCATTAACCTCTTTCATTTGAATTTGCCAGCAAATAAGCGGTTAAATAAGACACCCACTTCAACGGGCAAAATGGAGTCCTTTTTCCCACCAACGCCAGACCTGTGCTAGGTGAGGTTAAGAAGGACACCCACCCCAATTGTTTGCGTTTTTTGTATGGTGACAGCTCATGGAGTTCCGTAAGATTGCCTGGTTAGACGCTTGCATCACATGCCACCGAAGTAAGAGTTTAACTGTTCTAGTTGCTCAACTGACATAAGGTGACCAGATTGATCATCGAGGGATACGCCGCCATATTTGGTATTTAGAATAATCGCTGTTGTAAATGCCGTTTGAGCCTCAACTGAGTTGCCACCAAAACGGAACTGAAAAACGATACCATCATTGTAAATTTCTGGGATTATCGACTTAAACGGTGTAGGAAGTTCTGAAGCGGGGAAGGAATAAACCTCGACTCCAGCATCTTTACTATTTAGCTTAGCAGGCAAAAAGCCTGACATTTCTGCCAAATTTGCTTCATGAGTATACTCGATATTATATCCATGCTCCTTCGAATACTCGTTCAATTCTTTTGTGCTAGGCTCGACACTAAGAGCCAATACAACAAACAAACTCATTGACATCTGCTACTCCTTTTTTCGCGGTTAAGCACGTATAACCCGCCATCCTGAAACACTACCGAATAGACTCGGGGGTACTTTGTACTTCGAATTTCCGATTTACGCTCCTGTCAGCCCCATTCTTAACATTGCACAACCATAATTCTTGATTTGACCCGCAAATTGCGCCTTATCTGTGTTTTGTAGAAAATCCAGGACATCCATTCGAAACATTGACTCATGAACAATTTACTGTATATTCAACCAGACTAAACATCCTCTTCAACGGATCTGAAGACATGCCGAAACCAAGGAAAGCTCAAATTTCACTCGACGCAACGCCCTACTACCACTGTATATCCCGCTGCGTGCGCCGCAGTTTCCTCTGTGGCGTCGATCATTACACCGGTAAAAGCTATGAACATCGGCGGCAGTGGGTCGAAGACCGATTAATCCTGTTAGCACGTACCTTTGCTATTGATGTCTGTGCCTTTGCCGTGATGTCAAACCACACCCATACCGTACTTCGGATCAATCAATCGAAAGCCGAAAGCTGGAGCACAAGAGAAGTCATTGAACGTTGGCATGGTATTTATGCCGGTAATGCACTCTCCAAGCGGTATTTATCCGGCGATACATTACTCGAATATGAACAGCACCGTTTAAAAAGCTTAGCAAAACTATGGCGAGCGCGGTTGCAAGATATTAGCTGGTTCATGCGATCATTGAATGAGCCCATTGCCCGTGCAGCCAATCAGGAGGATCAATGCACAGGACGATTCTGGGAAGGCCGGTTTAAATGTCAGGCGTTGTTGGATGAACAAGCCTTAGCTGCTGGTCTCGCCTATGTCGACCTCAACCCAATCCGCGCCGGTATTGCCGATTCGCCGGAATCATCGGATCACACCTCGGTTCAAAAACGGATTAAAGCGGCAAAGGCTGACACTCCTCATCAACCGGGTTATCTATTACCCTTCGTCGGAAACCCCAGAAATGACCAACCGGATGGCCTTCAGTTTAACTTACAAGATTACCTCGAGCTAGTGGATTGGACCGGACGAATTCAACGGGACGATAAGCACGGGTCGATCTCAACCACTCTACCGCCGATCCTGAAACGTTTGAACATCAACGAAAAACAGTGGACTCAACTTACGGGTAAAATGGAGTCTTTGTTTCCAACCTTCGTTGGCAAAGCTGAACGAGTAGAAATCGCCAGTAAGCGCCTTGGACACCGACGGATTTCTGGACTGGCCCAGTGTCGAAGTCTGTTTCCGACATAAGCAACGCGTATAACCCGCCACCCTGAACCACTACCGAATAGACTCGGGGGCACTTTGCGCTCGGAATTTGCGATTTACGCTCCTTTAAGCGCCATTCCTAACACCTCACATCCATTGTTTTTGTTTTGACCCGCAAATTGCGCCTTATCTTTGTTTTGTGACACACGGTGTTCCGAAAGCTGTCGTTTGGAATTTACAGGTGGCTGTCTCGGTATTTCCCTTCTCTGAGTTTAGCAAAATATGGGTGGGAATCGACCTTTTTCTACAGGCTCAACGCCTGCATCTGCGGCAATAAACAGCTGGCGGCTTTTGCGCCCGCGCAGCGGAAATGCGCAAAAGGTGACAGCTGTTTTTTGTCCGTAGCATGCACTTGTTAGGCAGTGATTACTCATATTCAGGATACTGCACTGGATTAACACCAAATTCTTCAATAACTCTAGGGTAAATTGCCCCCTTTAAAGGGAGTTTTGCCTTGTGTCTTGTTTTGCTAACCCTAAAATTCCAATTATCTCCATAATCAAACAAGTAAAATAACGATTTGCCTTTGGGTAAAGGGAATAAATCTTCTAATGTGTGTTCATACAATCCATTGTTTTCATCATTAAACTGTCTACGTTCCATGCTACGAAATGTATTAGCTATAAAAAATTCATACAAATGGTCATTGTCAAAACCCACAGCTTCTTGGATTGCTATATGCAAATCATCCAAATTCGAGCTCGAGTCAATTTCGACTACCTTTACGCACTCTTCATCCTCTTCTGATGAAAAGCCACCAAATATTAATTCAACTTTCACTGTAATAATCATGTTACATATCCTTTTGCCTAACGCTTTTATAAACGGCGCGCGTGTCTTTGCGCGTCCAGTGTAGCCCACGTTCCTTTGTGGGCGGAACGAGGTTTGATAAACTTGTTATATTTCTATGTTAAAAGACTCACGAAAGGCAACAAGAAAGCCACTAGATACCCTAGAGCATACGCACATATGACGTAAAAAAACATCGTAAAGCGACTATCGCTACACTGTTTTTTGGCGCGGTAATAGGCAAGCACAACAAACATATAAAAAATCGCTGTTAAAGTCGAAGTGTATTCAAGGTCTGGCGTACTCAGCAACTCGGCCATTGTGGAGTTCTTTGAAAATAACCACAATATAGACTGAGGCCAAGATAACAAAACCACCCAAACTATGAACGAGCTAATCCATGGTATAGGGCTAAATGAATCAATGAACCACGCGAAAACATGTGGTAGCAATGCTCCATAAACACCCCATAAAATACAGACAACAGCAACTCTGAACAATCTCTCTCCTAAATATAACGCCGCGCTCTGCGGCAAATTTGGAGCGCAGCGGAAAATTTGTCCGACAGCAGCGCCTTGTTAAAGCTTTCTGACGCCCAGTACAATTCTATTTTTGGAATCGATGAGCGTTCTAATAGAATCATCTCGATAGATTGATTCATTTGAATCATAGGAATCCTTCGTGGACCATATCGGCCCTGTTAAAGCGGATTTTACTAGCATCGGTGCTTGATCAATTACATCAACCACTTTACTGATGTAATGCTCTATACGTTCATTAAATTTTGGCAGCACTGCATATTGACTGTTTGCTAGAGTAAGTGCGCTAGCACATTGAACTTCTTTTGACGCATTAGGATCATTTGCATAAGCATCGCTCACGGCCATTACTGCTGTTTGCAGTAAATTCACAGGGTTATCTTCCCTCGCCAGACCTGATATCAGATCTACATCTTTAAGATACTTTGATAGGCAAATAATTAAAGAACTGTATTCACCTTCGAACACAAATGGAGTTAAACAATCACCTTCCGACAGCCAAAATTTGACTTGCCCCTCCGGTATAAGTCCATCATGAGGATGTACAGTTCCAAAATTGGGAAGATCAGCTTTGAAATCATCCCATTTCAATCCATGAATGCTTACATGATCTACAGAGTGGGCACCAAGAAAACCATTGTATTCACTAGGCAGGAAGACAGTAACTTCAGTTTCGCCTCCTGTATAATGATCCCATGCGCAAATCCAAAACACTCTTGTAGTAGCTGCTCGAACAGAAGAACCAACTCTGCCAATAGAACCAGTTACAATATCGTCAATGGCCAATTTCAGATTTTCCAGCAGCTCCTTAACCTGGAGTATGCTTAGGACACTATTTGGATCATGTTTGGCATCATTATATGCAAGCCTGATATTGTGAATGAAATCGACTTTAGACTGGCTTATAGAATGCGTTTTTAATTCTTCAATGAATGAGTAGAAATTATCTCTGTTGTTTTTCGTAGGGAACACATCACGCTTGAGAAACAGCTCTGTCGCTGAAGCGATCTTTGATAGTAGATTTTTAATATCTGATCCATCATACCCCTCGATGATATAACAATTCAGTAACCGCAATGCCTCATCTATTTCAGAAACCATTGCTTGTCCATAAGTACTCAAATTTCGAACTCCTGCTGCTTTTGAGCTTTAACGCATGGCTCTGCGGCCCAAAATGCTTGGCGACTTTTTTGCTGAGCGCCAGCGAACGCACAAAAGGTGCCAAGCGTTTTGGGTCCGTAGCAGCCTCTTGTTAGGCGATTTTTGCCCATTTAATAAATGCATTATGATAGCCCCAATTATCGTTTTCTGTGAATTCAATTTGCAAAGGATATTGCTTGTGAGAGCTTAAAATTTCATTAAAATTATTCATCCACTCATTTATATCTTTTACATACCAATGCCACTCTTTTCTTCCTCCACCAAATACAACTAACGACAAGATTCCTTGCTCTTCACTCTCCAATACATCAATGGCATCCTCAAATTTATTTTGGAGTTCATTAACATCACCAGGCGCAAGTCCGTTTGAAGTAGATTCATATGGCCAAAAGATTCCGATACGATGAGTGAACAACTCCTTTAATTCTTTGGGATCTTTAATGCACCTATAGGTAATTGGACAACCATTTTGTTCGCCCCTTAAAGTAGCATACTCTAACGAATTTAAATCCATGTTTGATTTCCTCTCCCCATATGCCTAACAGCTTATTACCTTGCATGCTTCGTAAATAACTCCCAGCCCACAAGATTTCTCATTTCTATCACGTTTGTAACCGTGATCATCAGTGGCTGAACCTAACATTAACTATGAGTGTATCAGCATTTTGCAGGAGGAAAAGGAAGCATTCCAACATACATAGACAGGCGCTTTGTCTATGTAAATAAAAATATAGAACATATTTTTATTATTTATCAGCCACTTAAAATTTTATAGGAGGAAAAACTGCGCTTCGTTTTTCAGGTTCTACATAGACAGAATTTTCAAAAAAACCTCAACTCCCATTACACCTGTCGTTATGAACAGCTTTTTTTTCAGAGATGATAAAAAGGAAGCAGTTGCCACTTCTAGGTAACGTTAAAAGTGCTGACAGGTAGATTTCGAAGGCATCTAATGCACAAACTGCACTGATTTACCCTTACCTAAACAGTGCAGTTTGCTCGATGGTGAATATGAACTTTTTATGCCGCAGTGCTATATCCAACTGATTTCAAACTTTCTTCGGTGAGTGAGAGTAAGTCTGCATTGGGGGCTTCGCGGCTGGACATGCTTTCGATGTAGTATTCCAGGGAGGTTAATATGTCCGCGAGGGTTTCCATGAGTTTTTGATCCGGCAGGTTTTCGCTGTCGATCAGTTCTTTTTGAATGCAATCTGCACAGGCTTTCAGCGAGTTTGCCAGTCGTTCCTGTCCGATCAGGATCATGCTGCCGCGCACGGCATTTAAACTGCTGTATACGTTGGCCAGGTGCATTTTATCGAAGTTGGATTCGTAGTAGGTTGTAATGGCGCGTTTTGTTAGCGCCAAACCGCCCTGTGCTTCGGAATTGACAACGATAAGGGCTTCGGTCAGGAACGGACTTTGGTTGATGTTCAGGTTTTCGGGCATGGCAGTGTCATCTGCTTCTGCAGAGATACCATGATCCACGATTTTGTGGGCGGCTTGTTCCACCGCTAATACGGCATCCGCGATGCCCAACAGTTCATCTTCGGATGGAACGGTGCCGGAGTTGGACCAGTTTTCCAAAATTTTTGCTTGAGACCGGGTCAGTTCCGAGAGTTTGTGCAGGTCCAGCATGCTGAGCGTATCGGAAAGCCGTTTGAATGTGCTGACAATGACAGAGAAATCACTTTGATCCGGATCAATACCGCGCTCGATGATATCCAGTTTGTCTTTCAGCTGCACAACCTCTTCCTGGAGTGCACCCGCCAGAGACTGCAGAACATCCAAACCGGGCCCGAATAATTGTTTGCGATGGGACACCAACTGTTTTTCATTGAAGCGCATGGGCTCTTTGCCATACCCGCCGAGCACGTACATCACTTCTTCATTATGTGATCCGCTTAATGCGAGCATGTAGACCAATTCTTTGATAATGGAGTCCGGCGCTGTTTTACCGGTTACCACTTTGCCCACATACACCAGCTCTTTGGTGTATTTTTCAATACGCATGAACAGGCGTTTACGGGGCTTGGTCAGCTCCATGTTCCGGTCCTGAATGGCCTGAACCACGATCACGAGCAGACACCAGAGTTGGGCAAGCGGTGAATCCTGACACAAACGGGATAAACCACTGGATGCCCTTGAAAGCAACTTCAGGCTTATATCAACATTGTTATCCCGTAAAATACCCAGTAACGCGACCTGATACATTTGCCGCAAACGTCGGGAATGGTGTTCGAAATCCGCCAAGGGGGCCTTGGCGTGGGCCTTGAACGGCTGACACATGTCGAACTTTTTGGAAATATCCAGTTCGAAAAAATGGGAATCAGGCAGGGGCTTGTTGTTTTTCTCCTGTCGTAAATCATTGATGACAGGCAGCAACAATTCCGGGTGGTCTTCGCGTTTGGTTTTGAAATACTCTGCATATCGACGCAATACGAACAGCGAACTGTTCAACGTGGTGAGCAGGGTATTTTTGTCATCGGTGGCACCTACCGGCACTTCGTTTGCCAACGAAACGGCTTCCTGGCAGAGCAATACACCACCCTGCACTTCAACTAGTACAAAAATACCACGAAGTTGATTGATATAATCAATGCAATTTTGCAGATCTTCACTACTTTCACGATTTTCCTGAAAGCGTTCCAGACTTTGTTCCGCTTCCTTTATCGTGACCTGTAATTCTCCGTAAACAAGATCAAACGATCCTGCCATTGTTGACAATGACGTTTCTGCCATCTGCGATAAGTTCCTTTACGACCTAAAGCGATTGTCTGAATTTGTGACCCACCAGCCATGCAAAAGTGAGTAATCATCATTAACTTATAACACAAATTTCAGGCTTCACAAGAAACTACATGTTTCACTCGGTAACCATCAATGCGTAATTGGAATCGAAATTGATCTATTCAAAGCGACGCCACAGCACCTCTGCGCCCCCTTTTTCAAGCGCAGCCAATTTATCGGCATGCCGGGTCAGTTCGGCGTCACTGGCCTTGATCACGGGCAAACGGGGTCGATTGGCGTCAAGACGAATTACTGTCCCGACATCATCCTGCCCTTCCTCCTGCTGACCGTCCAACATCAGCGCTGTCTGGCCACCGGTCATGGCGAGGTAGACCACCGCGAGAATCTCGGCATCCAATAACGCGCCGTGGAGCTCCCGGTGACTGTTATCTATACCATAGCGTTTACAGAGCGCATCCAGATTGTTTTTCTGGCCAGGATGCTTTTTACGTGCATACAGCAGGGTATCCAGTACGGTACAAAAGTCGCTGGTTTTCCCGGGGGACGGGTTGAGCATAGCGAATTCATAGTCCATAAACCCGATATCGAACGCAGCATTGTGAATGACCAGCTCAGCACCCCGGATAAACTCAAGAAATTCTCCAGCCACTTGACTGAACAGAGGCTTGTCTGCCAGAAATTCATTGCTGATGTTGTGCACTTCGAGTGCGCCGGCATCCACTTCGCGCTGAGGATTGATGTACTGATGATAGTGTCGTCCGGTCAACTCCCGGTTAATCATTTCGACACAACCAATCTCGATAATTCTATGGCCCTGAGCGGTTTCAAGACCGGTGGTTTCGGTATCGAGTACAACTTGTCGCATATTATTTCCTGAAATTAGGCGTCCGGGTTAATTGTTCAAACGGGCTCAAGACGATCTGAAGCCACTACCATTGCGGACCGCATCGGTACCGCGATTGGCCAGTTCATCCGCCTTTTCATTACCCGGATGACCACTATGACCTTTAACCCAATGCCATTTGACCTGATGCCGCTTCAGTGCCGCCTGAAGCGCCTGCCACATATCTGCATTTTTGACCGGTTTTTTCGCGGCGGTTTTCCAGCCGTTTTTTTCCCAGTTCGTTATCCACTCGGTAATTCCTTTCCGGACATATTGAGAATCCGTATACAGATCAACCTCACAGGACTGATTCAACGCATTCAAACCTTCAATTGCAGCTTGAAGCTCCATTCGATTGTTCGTTGTTTCTTTTTCCCCGCCAAATAATTCTTTCTCGTGTTCACCACTTTTAAGGAAAACCCCCCATCCTCCGGGACCCGGGTTCCCCTTGCAGGCTCCATCTGTATACATTGTTACGTGTTTCGTCATGTTTTGTATTCTTGTACGCTGTTATATTAGAAATACTCAGGTATCGTCCCGTTCTTTATTGAACAGGCTGGTTTTACTCAAGCCATTCGCCACCGGCATTCCGATCACTTTGGCCTTGGCCCAATTGGGTCGGAGCGGGATGGTCGCGGCGACTTGTTTTTGCGCGCTGATTAGATAATAAGCCCCGGTCGGCAAGTGGAACCGCCGCCCCAGGTACTCGAAAAAGCGAATCTGGGCCTCTTTCCCACCGGACAGCACGGGCAATCGAAAAAAGTGATAATCCACTGAATTGATTCTGAAGTTAAGCAAACTCAACCAGTCTTCTATCCGCTTGCATGCGATAAATCGCGCCGCCCACGGCGAAACACGCTGCCTCAGCATTAATTTTCTTGCACCCCAGGTGGATATGGGGTTAAAACCGAGAATCAGCATATGGCCACCGGATCTCAGCACTCGACTCGCTTCCCTTAATGTCTGATGGGGCGCTGCCGCAAAATCCAGCGTATGGTGGAAGACCAATAAATCCAGACTATCGCTTTCTATGGCCAGCTCGTGTGGCTGGGACACCAAACAGTTTTCCGGCATATCCTGACACCATGCCGGCACGGATATCATTTTATGTCCCAGGCTGCTGTTCATCGCCAGGGGCAATCTATGGCTGATACCAACCTCCAGCTGATGAAACCCGAAGAGACGGGATGTGGCGTGATCAACACACTTTCGCTGGTCTTCCAGCAAGGCGCGACCTAGGGGGTTTTGAAACCAGTCTTCAAATTGCTTGAGAAAATACACATAATCTTCCGTAGTTCGGTTTTTCATCAATCGCATGGCCATGCACCAGTGGTTCTATGTACCAATATTTTGATTCTTTTCCCCATATTAAGCGACCTGAGGTCTCACAGCAACACACACGCTTTCGCAATCCATCCTGCGTTGAGCTGCGGTTACCGGTTGACGGTTTTAAATTTATCGATTTTGGTGTTATTGTGTGTAGGTTGAGTCGCGAGATTTCTTACTTTGCGCACGATCAACTTGTTCCAAGTAACGACTCGTTCCAAGTAACAATTGAATATACGTTGGCTATACCGATGCACACATGGCACCTTCTGCAGACCTGAATAACTCCTATGATCAAAATTACACCAATTCCAGCTTTTAACGACAATTATATTTGGGCACTGATTGATCAAGAGAATGGCGCCATGGCCGTGGTTGACCCGGGTGATGCAAAGCCCGTTCTAGCATTTGCAAAAAACAACAAACTGACGCTCACCACAATCCTGCTCACCCATCACCATTTTGATCATGTCGGTGGCGTCAAGCAATTGGTCGCTGAATTCAACTGCCCTGTATATGCCGGCCATCAATCAAAATATCAGCCAATTGATCATGCACTGCACGAAAACGACAGTTTCACGTTGTTTGGACTGGAGTTCAATGTGATCGAGGTGCCAGGCCATACCCTTGATCATATTGCGTATTTCAGCGACAGCCTGGATTATCCCGTATTGTTTTGCGGTGATACGCTCTTTTCCGCTGGATGCGGTCGACTTTTCGAAGGGTCACCGGAAACCATGTTTCAGTCTCTGGCAAAGTTGAAGGCGCTCCCTGAAGAGACTGCCATTTACTGTACCCACGAATACACCCTCGCGAACCTGGATTTCGCTAAAACGGTGGCTCCGGAAAATACTGCGCTAAAACAGTATATTGAGCGCTGTGAACACCAGCGCCAAAACGACATGCCAACATTACCTTCATCAATAAAAACCGAACTGGCCATCAACCCGTTCCTGCGAACATCCGACCCGGAAGTCGCCGCTGCTGCAGCAACACAAGTGGCCCATCCCCTCGCATCTGATGTGGACGTATTCACTGCAATAAGAAGCTGGAAGGACCGGTTCTGAGTGCTTTGAATCATGCTTATCCACTGAAAGTGTTTCAATTTCCTGAATTCGTAATTCTGCACTATTTCAGAATGCAATAAACCACATAAAAAAAGACTCATTTATGCTCAAATTTGCTTCGTTCAACCGAGTAACCCGATTCAATCGAGTTAACCCCCTATTCCCGCTGATTCTGCTCATTTTTTCTTTAACGGGGTGCAGCACACTTTCCAACCTGGAAATCCCTTATATTTCGGAAAATACCGCTGAGCACGACAGTGCGCTTCAAACCGAAGACCTGAGCGATCAAATTGAGACCATCAATAAAGGCGACGAAAACAACTCGGACAGCAGTATTGATGGCGAGTCATTCGTACCGGCGAACAGCCAGGAGTTAGCCGAGCTGGAAAAAGAAGCCGAACAACCCGTTGAAAACAGCCTGCCGGGAACGGGTGATTCAGACGAGACCGCAGTCACGTCTGAACTTGAACCGAAACACGATACCATTTGGCCCCGGGTACGGAATGGTTTTGCGCTGGATTTAGCTCTGGACAACCGTCGAATTGATGTGCAATTACATTGGTATGCCAAAAATCAAAAATACCTGGATCGCTTATTCGTTCGGGCTAAACCTTACCTGCATTACATCGTTGCAGAAGTCGAAGCCCGCGGTATGCCGCTTGAATTAACCTTGCTACCGGTTGTAGAAAGTGCATTCGATCCCTTTGCCTACTCCCACGGCAGAGCATCCGGAATCTGGCAATTTATCCCCGGCACCGCCAAGCGCTTTGGACTGCAGCAGAACTGGTGGTATGACGGACGCAGAGATGTGATTGCATCAACCAGGGCTGCACTGGATTATCTTCAATATCTGCACCGCTTCTTTGATGGTGACTGGCTGCATGCCTTAGCCGCCTACAACTCGGGTGAAGGCACCGTACAACGGGCAATCCGCTACAATCGCAAGAAAAACAAGCCAACCGATTTCTGGAATTTAAGGCTCCCCCGCGAAACCCGCGCCTATGTACCCAAATTACTGGCTATTGCCAAACTGGTTAATGAGCCTGCTAAATACAACGTGACCTTACTGGGCATTCCAAACGAAGATCAGATCAAAATTGTTGATATTGATGCGCAAATCGACCTTGCTCAGGCCGCGAAACTTGCCGGAATCAATGTAAAAGAACTGTACCTGCTCAACCCCGGTTTCAATCGCTGGGCCTCCCCCCCGGATGGTCCCCATGCACTGGTTATCCCCATTGAAAAAGCAGAAAGCTTCAAGCAGGCATTTGCTGAACTCCCCAAAGAAGATCGTGTCCGTTGGGAGCGCTACCAGATTCAAAATGGTGACTCACTGATTAAAATCGCCAAGAAGTTTAATACTACCGTGGATGCAATACGTCAGATCAATAACATTCGTGGCAATCTGATTCGTGCGGGTAAACCGTTGCTGATTCCGGTCGCGGCGCGGGGAGAAGATTATTACGCGTATAGCGCACCCGAGCGTTTACAGGCACACCTTGCGAAAGCTTCGGCCAATACACGCCTGAACAAGATTAAACATAAGATTAAACGAGGTGACACGCTGTGGGATTTATCACGCCAGTACAAGGTCAGTGTCAAACAGCTGGCTAAATGGAATGCCATGTCTCCAAGAGACCCATTGAAGCCAGGCAGAACCCTGACGATCTGGTCTAAACCCAACAAAAAGATTACGCTGGCAGCCAACAGCTCCAGTGCGTCCAGCCCTGCACTGCAAAAGAAAAAACTCAACTACAAGGTACGAAGCGGTGATTCACTTTACCTGATCGCCAACCGCTTTCGCGTGAGTATCGATGACATCGTGTCCTGGAATAAACTGAATCCGAAACGTTACCTTCAACCCGGCCAAAAACTGACGCTGTTCGTGAATATCGCCTCGGTTGATTAAGCACTACCGATACAAGCGCAAGTCGATGTGGGTACCGTCAGCGTTTTGGCCGCGTAGCTAAAACCGCGAGACTGACATTGGCTTGCTGGGCAAAATGTTTAAAACCACTGACATATTTATCATCGAGTGAGCGGTGACTCACGCCCAAGTCGGCATAAATAATTCCGATATGTTTTTCCGCGACGGCAAGCGGCGCGATCAAAAATTCATTCACGCCGGTGATCGCTTTAATTTCGGCCGGTGGTGTGAGTTTGCCTGAGCCGCCGAATACTGACTTTAAAGCAGTGGCTTCACGAAATACCTGATAAAAATAGCTACCTTCCCGTTTCTCAAATCTGAATCGAAAGCGGCTACGCCAATCTTCGGTATTTTTACCCAATGCGTATTTGGTCTGCAGGAATTCACGATTCTTATCAAATATGGCTAAAACAACCCGCTCGAGGCCGACACCGCGATTCAATCCTTCCAGAATCGTCTGGAATATCGCGTTCATGTCCCCACCCTCCATAATCATGGAGGTTAGGTCTTGCATGATTTTGAGTTGTAGATCCTGATTCGGGTTCAACAGATTTGATTCGTCGAAAAGATCATCCAGTGACACACCATTCTTGTCTTTACTCGACGGTATCTGGCGAATAAGCTCTTTGTTACCATAGCGAGCGGCAACCTCTGCAGCCTCGTTCGCGCTGTCCATGACCTGCTTGTGTAATTCTTTGATTGAAAGACCGGTAAATTTGGTTAGATCCTTCAGCAGTTCTCTGAACTCCGGGGAATTCCAGCCTTTCTTGGCGGCGTAGCTTATCCGTTCCCCTAAAATTACTGCCTGGGCCTGCTCTGAAGGCTTACTTGAAGGTTTCAACGACTCAATCAACAAGCCCCCAAGTTTCCAACGCTGGGCCAATCCCAGTCCCAGCCGCGTGAAGCCAACACCCAGGTGTTTTTCCGCCAACAGCTCTTTATCCGCCCGGGAGGTGAGTAAATTGACATTTTCCTCATATTCTCGGGCGGTTGATTCATCAGTTGTTAACACCAGTGTTTCTGCAAGATTGAATAGCATTGAGGTCACAAAGACTTCTTCCTTGCGACTGGAATTCAGTTTTTGACACAGGTTTCTGGCTTGAATCGCGCCATGCAGACTGCTCGCGATAACTTGAACCAATTGGCTGGAAGGTTTTTCTTGCAGCAAGGTTTCCAGCACTTTAATGGAAACGCAGATTGACTTGATCGTATTAAAGCCAATGTGAAATATGGCACGGCTGACGGTTGTGATTGCAGTATTACTCGGATTAAAGTGCACACTGTTGGCGACTCTGATCACTTGGGTTGTCAGTGATGAGTCTTTGAGTATGACCTCGGCAAGCTGGTTCGCGGAACTTTCGTCTGACGCGGTCAACTCATTCAGCTTTTGAATAATCCCTGTAAGACCCACACCTTCTGTGTTTTCCAAACGCTCCAGCCATTTTTCTACACCCCTTGTTTCCACTCCAGATTTACCTTACCCTCGGGATTATTACTCTATTTTCGAAAAATAGCTTAAGATTAAATGGCTTGTTCCTTTAATTTTAGAAACAGTTTGTATTCTAACAAGGTCAATTATTGCTAATCTTGTGCTTTATTTTGATCCAAAGCGAAACCAGGCTTGTTTCAGCTTCCGGCTCGGGAGCAAAACCGTTCGTCACAAACCTGGCGTTAAAGCCAAGAAACGCTGACTTCAAATCATTGCGAGATTCAACCCAATCCACATGATATCGATAGAACCATCACCACACCAAGTAATGCAAACGCCCCGCTTTTTGACTGTCATCGAACCGTTATTTCATCTCGCCCGAACACTTACTTTCTGCCTGGGACTGCTCTGCCCGCTCGTGGCGTCAGCTGTATCCCCCTCAATCGACTCTCCGCCAATATCTGTCGAGCAGTCCGGTTTGACAACGTCCCATGGTTTTGCACTTTATGGTGAGTTGAAGTATCCACCTGACTTCAAGCACTTTGACTACACCAATCCCAATGCTCCCAAAGGGGGTGAAATTACACTCATGGGTTTTGGCACATTTGATACGTTAAATCCCTATACACTCAAGGGCATCAGTCCCTGGGGTAGTCCGGGCTTTTTCATGTACGGCATTGGTGAACTGAACGAAAGCCTGCTTGCGGGCAGTAGCGCTTACCTCAAATCAGGGGATGAACCGTTCTCAGCTTATGGATTGATTGCCAAACACCTCACCTATCCAGCGGACTTTTCCTGGGTTGAGTTCGAACTTAACTCGAAAGCACAGTTTCACGATGGTCACCCCATTGATGCGGATGATGTTATTTATTCCTATCATATTCTGATCTCGGAGGGGCATCCGATATATCGACAATCACTTGAAGACATCGCGGATGTTCAGAAGGTCAACTCACAACGGGTGCGCTTCAATTTTAAAGCCCGGAATAAACCTTCAGCAATCTTGCGCGCCGGTGAAATGCCAATCCTGCCCGAACACTTTTGGTCCGGTCGCGAGTTTAAAGATTCGCTGACAACCCCACCCTTGCTCAGTGGTCCTTACCGGATATCAGAAGCAAAACTGGGCAACCGGGTCACCTTTCAGCGGGTCCCCAATCATTGGGGGAAAGACCACCCGGTCTACAAAGGGCGATTTAACTTTGATACGGTACATTTTGATTTTTACCGTGATCAAACCATTGCCTTCGAAGCATTCAAATCAGATGAATTTGACGTTTTCTATGATTACACCGCAAAAAACTGGGCAACCGCTTATACCTTTCCAGCGCTGAAACAGGGTAAAGTCGTAAAAGCCGAAATTCCTCACGACATTCCATCACCCACTCAAGCGATTGTATTCAACACCCGCCGGGCCCCATTCGATGATATTCGCGTCCGTGAAGCCTTTTCGCTGATGTTTGACTTTGAATGGACCAATACAAACCTGTTTCATGATGCTTATCGGAGAACGCGCTCCTTCTATCCCAACTCGCCATTTAGCGCAAACAAAGTGATCAGCCCGAAGGTAAAAGCACTCCTGATCTCGCTGGGTCTGGACGAGCAATCCCCCATACTGAATCAACCATTACACCATCATGAAACCAACGGTAATGGCAATATACGCCCGCAACAGCGACAAGCCCTCGCTTTACTGAAAGATGCCGGCTGGACCTTCTTGGACGGCAAATTATTAAATGCCGAAATGCAACCTCTCAGCTTTGAGCTACTGATACGACAAAAGGGCTTGGAACGGGTAATGCTACCTTATCTCAAAAACCTTGAACGCCTTGGCATTGAAGGGAGTTTGAGACTGGTTGATTCCTCCCAGTACAAAGTACGCCTGGACCAATTCGACTTTGATCTTACTACACACATCTGGTCGCAGAGTCCAGCGCCGGGTCATGAGCAGAAAAATTACTTTCATTCGACGTTGAAAAGTGTTCAGGGTAGCCAGAATTACGCCGGTATCGCGAACCCGATAATTGACCGATTAACCGAGCGTATCACCCAAGTGAAAGATTATGATGAACTCATTGTCACGATGAAAGCGCTGGACCGGATGTTACTATCGGAACACTACGTCATCCCGAACTGGCATATCGATTACCACCGGGTTGCCTACTGGAATAAGTTTGGCTTACCGCAACAACAGGCTGAATTTGTCCTCGGCTTCGAAAATTGGTGGTATCGGAGCCCAATTGATGACCACAAATAAATGCAGTTTCCCGCCAGAAACTTTCCCGGGCCTCCAAGTTCCGGTAAAGTAGGCTGCGCACCGTTGATCGAAACCCTGATCGCGCGCGTTATCGTATTACGAATTTATCAAATTAAATAATAATGAGAAGTGAATTTCCCAGTATGAATCTATCGATCAGTATGAAGGTATCGAACAAGCGCTCCCGGCGATTTTACCCACATCAGTCCGAAGCTCATCCACTTCACTGTAAAGATCAGCCAAATAAACCGAAAACTTCACCGCTATCGATAACCGTTCTGTCTTTTTTGTCCTCAATTATTTTTTCCCTGTCTCTTCAATCCGTCGTTGTAGCTGAAGAAGTTGCTGCGAAAGAAGTTGCTGCGGTACACGGCCTTGCCATGCATGGCACGCCAAAATACGGCGCGGACTTCACCCATTTTGAGTTCGTAAACCCCAATGCTCCGAAAGGTGGAACGCTGACACGGGAAACCATTGGCGACAATTTTGATACTTTCAATCCGTTCCTGGTCAAAGGCGTTCCTGCGGCAGGTGTAGGTCTGATGTTTGACACCCTCACGAAACACAGCGGTGACGAAGCCTTTACCGAATACGGTTTGATCGCGGAAAAAATTCAAATGCCAGAAGATCGCTCCTGGGTTATTTTCCACATTAACCCGAAAGCAAAATTCAGTGACGGTCAGCCTATCACCGCGGAGGATGTTAAATTTACCTTCGAAATGTTGACTACCAGCGACAAAGTACAACCCTTTTACAAGACATACTATGGCGACGTCACGGAAGTACAGATTCTGGATCCACTGCGCATTAAATTTCAGTTCAAAAACGACCAAAATAAAGAATTACCCCTGATACTCGGCCAACTTAATATCCTGCCCAAACATTTCTGGGCGACTCGAAATTTCGAGAAAGCAGATTTAACTGTCCCTGTCGGCAGTGGCCCTTACCTGCTCGAATCTTACGAAGCAGGCCGACGTGTTGTCTGGAAACGCAACCCTGATTACTGGGCAAAAAATCTTCCGGTAAACAAAGGTTTCTACAACTTCGACGAGATTATCTACGAATACTACAAGGATCGAACCGTTGCGCTGGAGGCCTTCAAGGCCGGCGAATTTGATTTTACCGTTGAAAACACCGCTCGAAACTGGGCAAATGCCTATGTTGGCCCAAAATTCGACAGCGGTGAGCTGGTGAAAGAAGAAATTCACCACAAACGACCCGCCGGAATGCAGGCCTTTGTCTTTAATACGCGCCGGACGAAATTCGACAATCCTCAAGTGCGCCGGGCTCTTGCCTATGCTTTCGATTTTGAGTGGACCAATCAAAACCTGTTTTACAGTCAGTACAAACGAACCAACAGCTATTTCGAAAATTCGGAGTTGGCTTCCAGGGGATTGCCCAGTGCGGCCGAACTGGAAATACTGCAGCCCTATAAATCACAATTGCCTGAAGAAGTGTTTACAAAGGCCTACCAGGCGCCCACCACAGCAGCGCCATCCAATCTGAGAAAGAACCTGCGGGAAGGGTTAAAAATATTAAAAGCGGCAGGCTGGAACATCGTGAACGGTACACTGGTCAACGGTAAAACCGGCCAGCCCCTCAAGTTTGAGATCATGCTGTATTCCAAAGATTTTGAGCGAATCGTTCAGCCGTTCATTCAAAACTTGAAAAAAATGGGGGTTCAGGCTTCCATTCGTCTTGTCGATACCACGCAATATATCAATCGTATTCGCGAATTTGATTTCGACATGCTGGTTTACACCATTCCGCAATCCAACTCACCAGGAAACGAACAACGGGACTTCTGGTACTCTGGCAATGCTGACGTACAAGGCAGCCGGAATATTCCCGGTGTCAAAGACCCGGTTGTAGACGCCCTGATTGAAAAAGTTATCAGTGCCACAGACCGGGAAGACTTGATCGCACATACCCGCGCCCTGGATCGCGTGCTACTCTGGAATCACTATGTCATTCCCAACTGGCATAACCCGTCCGCACGTGTTGCCTACAAGGCAAACTTGATGCGTCCCGCTATTACACCCGATTCCGGCGCGGATTTAATGACCTGGTGGTTTAAACCTTAAACGTCGGTCTCACCGAGCAGAATTACCAACGGAACTTTTAGCGGAACGCTTTGCGGAACTAATAGCGGAACTCTCACCGGAACTACGAAAAGAATGTTTAATTACATTGCCCGTCGTTTATTACTCATTATACCGACGCTGTTCGGTATAATGCTGATCAATTTTATCATCGTCCAGGCCGCACCTGGCGGGCCTGTGGAAAAAACACTCGCCCAATTACAGGGGCTTGACTCCGATCTGCAGAGCAGGATGGGTGGCTCGGCTGCGGAAGCCATGAACGCGACATCCAACAGCAGTGAATCAAGCTACCGTGGTGCCCAGGGCCTGGATCCCGAGCTCGTCAAACAAATCGAAAAACTATACGGCTTCGACAAACCTGCCCCGGAACGCTTCTGGGAAATGATATCCAACTATATGGTGTTTGACTTTGGAGACAGCTTCTTCCGTGACCAGTCGGTCGTCGACCTGGTCATCGAAAAATTACCCGTATCGATTTCACTTGGATTGTGGTCCACGCTGATTATCTATCTGATCTCGATTCCTTTAGGTATTCGCAAAGCCGTCAAGGACGGTACACATTTTGATGTCTGGAGCAGCAGTGTCATCATTGTCGGCAATGCAATACCGGGTTTCCTGTTTGCCGTTCTGCTGATTGTTGTGTTCGCCGGGGGATCTTACCTGGACTGGTTCCCACTCCGGGGCCTCACCTCACCGGAATTTGATCAAATGTCCTGGCCGGAGAAAGCCATGGATTATGCCTGGCACATGGTGTTGCCCATCACCGCAAATGTAATCGGTGGCTTCGCGACGTTGACCATGCTCACCAAAAACAGTTTTATGGATGAAATCAACAAGCAATATGTTGTCACTGCCAAAGCCAAAGGGCTGGAGCAGTCCAAAGTACTCTATGGCCATGTTTTCAGAAACGCCATGCTGATTGTCATTGCTGGCATGCCCAGTGCGTTGATCACCCTGTTTTTCACCGGATCGCTCCTGATTGAAGTGATCTTTTCCCTGGATGGATTAGGATTGCTCGGCTTTGAAGCCGCCATCAACCGCGATTACCCGGTTATGTTCGGAACGCTGTATGTTTTCACGCTGCTCGGGTTGATCTTGAAACTGGTGAGCGATATTACCTATGTACTGGTCGATCCTCGAATCGATTTTGAGAGCCGGGAGGGTTAAGAATGCGACATCTGTTCAACAGCCAATCCTGGACACCACTTAATCAACGGCGTCTGGCTAATTTTCGAAAAAACAAACGAGGCCATTATTCACTCTGGATATTCCTTGTTTTGTTTTTCATCAGTTTGTTTGCTGAATTCATCGCCAACGACAAACCCATACTGGTTCGTTATGACGGTGATTTCTATTTCCCGATTTTCAATGTTTATCCGGAAACCACATTCGGCGGCGAT
Source organism: Oleiphilus messinensis (assembly GCF_002162375.1). Taxonomy (GTDB): domain Bacteria; phylum Pseudomonadota; class Gammaproteobacteria; order Pseudomonadales; family Oleiphilaceae; genus Oleiphilus; species Oleiphilus messinensis. The sequence continues at coordinate 3,437,053 of NZ_CP021425.1, forward strand.
TTCCCGACTGAAACCGATTACCGGGATGAATACGCCGCTGAACTCATTAACGCTAACGGCTGGATGTTGTTCCCACTGATACCTTACAGCTACCAGACCATCAACTATAATTTACCCGTACCAGCCCCTGCTCCCCCCTCAAGTGACAACTGGCTTGGCACCGATGATCAGGCGAGAGATGTAATGGCCCGATTGATTTACGGATTCCGTATTTCAGTTTTGTTCGGCCTTGCCTTGACAATCATCAGCTCGATTATCGGTATTATCGTGGGTGCCATACAGGGCTTCTACGGGGGTAAAGTCGATCTGCTCGGGCAACGCTTTATCGAGATATGGTCTGGTTTACCCGTTCTGTATCTGCTGATTATTTTATCGAGTTTTGTAAAACCCACTTTCTGGTGGTTGCTGGGAATAATGCTGCTCTTCAGCTGGATGGGACTGGTAGATGTGGTGCGAGCAGAATTTTTAAGAGCCCGAAATTTCGAGTACGTCAGAGCGGCAAGAGCTCTGGGCAAGGGTAACTGGGGCATTATGTTCCAACACATGCTCCCAAACGCCATGGTTGCCACACTCACCTTTATGCCATTTATCCTCACAGGTTCTATCACGACGTTGACCTCTCTGGATTTCCTTGGCTTCGGCCTTGAGCCGGGTTCACCGTCGCTGGGCGAGCTTATCTCCCAGGGTAAAACCAACCTGCACGCAACCTGGCTCGGCCTATCTGCGTTTGTTGTATTATCTGTGATGTTAACGTTACTGGTCTTTATTGGAGAAGCGGTAAGAGATGCCTTTGACCCACGAAAATCATAATCATGCGGGTATGTTGACGGTTGACGATCTTGCAGTAAATTTCGGCAGCGGGGAACGAACAGTCAATGCAGTAAAGTCGATTTCATTTTCCGTTGGAAAGGGTGAAACACTCGCGCTGGTTGGCGAAAGCGGTTCCGGCAAGTCCGTTACAGCGCTTTCCATCCTGCGTTTGCTACCTGAAGGCAAAGCCAACCACCCCCGGGGCACGATTAAGTTCAATGGCGAAAACCTGCTCAACCTCGATGAAAAGGCAATGCGACGCATTCGTGGCAATAAAATCAGCATGATTTTTCAGGAGCCCATGACGTCGCTTAATCCATTGCACACCATCGAAAGACAGATCAGCGAAGTTTTGCTCTTGCACAAAGGCCTGAGTGGCCCCAAAGCTCGAAAAAGGTGTATCGAATTGCTTTCACTGGTCGGCATTCCTGCACCGGAAACACGTCTTTCGGCGTACCCCCACCAACTTTCGGGCGGTCAAAAACAACGGGTCATGATCGCCATGGCCCTGGCGAACGAACCCGACCTGCTAATCGCCGACGAACCCACCACCGCGCTTGATGTAACCGTACAAAAACAAGTGCTCGACTTGCTCAATTCGCTCCAGACCCGGCTCGGTATGGGTATTTTGTTGATTACCCATGACCTGAATATCGTTAGACAATACGCCGATCATGTCGTCGTCATGAAGCAGGGTGAAGCCGTTGAGCATGGCCCCTGTGAAGCACTTTTCGAGGCACCTGAAGACCCCTACACCCGGGCACTGCTGGCCGCCGAACCGGAAGGTATGGCAGATGAGCTACCTGACTCAGCGGAGACGCTGTTAAAAACCGAAGATCTCACGATTCGTTTCCCGACCCGGAAAAATTTCTTCGGCAAAGCGGTGGAGTTCCTGACCGCAGCAGACCGGGTGTCTTTATCCCTGCGCAAGGGGGAAACGCTAGGTATTGTGGGTGAAAGCGGCAGCGGCAAAACCACGCTCGGCCTGGCGATTATGAAATTACTTGGACATCAGGGAGAGATCTATTTCAAGGGCGACCCGGTCCACAAACTGAGCCAGGAAGCTTTCCGTCCCTACCGCAGATCATTGCAAATCGTGTTTCAGGATCCGTTCGGCAGTCTCAGTCCACGCATGTCAGTGGGGCAAATCATTGAAGAAGGTCTGCTCATTCACAAAATTGGCACCGCCGAGAGCCGTAAAGAGATGGTAAACAATGCGCTACGGGATGTGCAATTGAGTCCTGAGCTTAGAGATCGCTATCCCCATGAATTTTCCGGGGGCCAGCGACAACGCATTTCGATTGCCAGAGCACTGGTACTGAAACCTGAGCTGATTATTCTGGATGAGCCGACGTCAGCACTGGATCGGACCGTGCAAAAACAGGTCGTGGAACTGTTGAAGACTATTCAGAAAAAATACAACATCAGTTATATATTCATCAGCCATGACCTTGCCGTGGTCAAAGCGATCAGTCATCAGGTGATGGTAATGAACCATGGAACCGTTGTCGAACATGGCCCCTGTAAAGCGATCTTTTCCGAACCTCAACACGCCTATACGCAAGAGTTACTCAAAGCGGCGTTTTACAATACCGCGCCGATACAGCACCGGGTCGACACGCCACCGACATACAGTTGAAACAAAGGGTTTATAAATTGACACTTTTTGTCAAAACAAGGGTACTTGAGTCCGTTAATATGAAACGTCAACAAACCTTAATGTTGCAAGCACCCACTTTATCGAAATTACAGGATTAAAATAACTTATGGGATTTTTAGCTGGAAAAAAAGCACTGGTTGTTGGTGTCGCAAGCAAGCTCTCTATCGCTAAAGGTATCGCGGACGCCTTCTATCGGGAAGGCGCTGAAATTGCCCTGACCTATCAGAATGAAAAACTGCAAAAACGCGTCGAAGGCTTCGCCCAAGAATACAACAGTGACCTGGTGTTCCCCTGCGATGTCAGTCAGGATACGGAAATTGAAGCCATGTTTTCCGCATTGGCAGAAAAGTGGGATGGTATCGATATTCTCGTTCACTCCGTTGGCTTTGCACCGGCTGAAGAACTGGATGGCAACTACGTGGATATCACATCCAGAGAAGGTTTCAGAATTGCCCACGATATCAGCTCCTACAGTTTTGTGGCACTCGCAAAGGGTGCACGAGAACTTATGCGGGGACGCCAGGGCAGTCTGCTGACACTGTCTTATTTAGGTGCCCAACGCACACTACCGAACTACAATGTAATGGGGGTTGCCAAAGCCAGCCTGGAAGCCAACGTTCGTTACCTGGCAAACAGCCTGGGCCCGGAAGGCACGCGGGTAAATGCCATATCCGCCGGGCCAATTAGAACCCTGGCAGCATCTGGCATCAAAAGCTTTCGGAAAATGCTGGCAGAAAATGAAAAGCGAACGCCATTACGCCGGAATGTAACCATCGAAGAAGTTGGCAACAGCGCGGCGTTTCTTTGCTCTGATCTCGCAAGTGGCGTGACGGGCGAGATCATGTACGTAGACGGTGGCTTCAATATAACCGCGATGGCAGACCTCTCGGAGGCTTAAGCATTCTGATTCGGTTTAAAAATAGCAAGTCTCTCTAAAAGAGTATATGCTTAGTAAGGGTTGGCCGGGGCATCTCAGTCGGCAAACCCCACCGGGAAGTCTCTGACAAGCACAGAGGCTTCTGGTGTGGCAGCCAGGTGTTTGATCCTCGCCTGTCTCGTCGATTCAATCTTGTGGAGCAATCCCATGACTCAGAATCCTAGGCCAGATTTGCACCAACTTTCGAATTCTCAACGCTTAGATCCTCAATACACGGATTCTCGACATACGGGAACTTCACATAGCCCGTTGCATACAACAAACTGCTTCAACAGTACCCCACCCTGCGACCGACTTACGCGCTATTTTCTTATGCCGGATAACGAATACTTCAATACGATTCGTGGGGATTTCCAGTATTCGACCCCCAATGCCGTCGCCTCCCGGTATCCATTTGAATTAATCGACTCTGAAGAAACCATCAACCACATTGAGAAACGGGCTCGATCAATTATCCATTCAGCATCATCCCGGCAAGAAGCTCGAAACGCGATTCATCCACCGGTGTCCAATTTGTTTGAAGCCTGGATCAGTGAATATTCGCTCGATACACAAGAAGGTATCATTCTGATGGGGCTGGCCGAGTGTTTCCTGCGCATTGACAATACCGACACCGCCTTTCTCGCACTGGAAGATGCCCTGCTGAGAGGGCAATGGGAAAAGCATATTGGTCGCTCACCCTCAACCTTTGTCAATTCGTCAACTTTTGCGTTTCTGCTGGGCAGTGAAACGCTGAATTCGCTGGAAAAAATATCCCGCCTCAGTTCATTTATTGATGGTCTGGTTCATAAATTTGGCGCTCCGGTTCTCGTCAGCGCAGTCCGGAAATGTATTGAAAAGCTTGGTGATCATTTTGTTTGCGCAGATACCATCGAAAATGCAGTCGAAAAGAGCCAGAATGCAATCGAACTCGGGTACAGTCAATCCTTCGATATGCTGGGCGAAGCCGCATTAACCTTTGCGGATGCTGATCGATACTTTGAGTCTTACTTGCATGCAATCGATGTCCTGCGCGAAACCAAAAATACATCATTCACAGCAATACCTGGAATTTCCATAAAGCTTAGCGCGCTCGACCCCCGATATGAAATTAGACACTGGCCCGAGTGCCATAAACGCCTCTATCCACGATTACGTGCACTGTGCGAAAAAGCCAGTGAAGCGGAGATCCCCATTACGCTTGATGCAGAAGAATCTCACCGTTTGGAGATGCAACTGTTGCTCATGAGTCAACTCATGGGTGACATTCCGTTCAAATCCAATTATGAGATGGGTATTGCGATCCAGGCGTATCAAAAAAGAGCGATACCTGCGATCGACTACCTGATTCGAAGTGCTGAAAAATTCGGTCGTACGCTCCATATTCGCCTGGTCAAAGGCGCTTATTGGGATACCGAAATAAAGTCAGCACAACAGAATGGCTTGGCGCACTACCCGGTTTTCATTAATAAGCGCAATACCGATTTAAACTATCTGCTCTGCGCGAAAAAACTGTTAGCGCACCATGATCTCATTTACCCTCAATTCGCGACTCACAATCCGGTTTCAATCGCTGCGGTTCTGGAGTATAGCCAGGCAATACCCGAGCAAATGCCGACAAGTCGCCGTTTTGAATTTCAGAAATTGTACGGCATGGGTGATCTGTTTATGCAATACCTCAAAACAGAAACCCCCTATACTGTCAGGGCCTATACACCCGTCGGTCGCTATCGTGAGCTACTGCCCTATTTAGTGCGTCGGCTACTGGAGAATGGTGTCAACTCTTCAATTCTAGGGGCTTTTCATCGCGGCACGATAAATTCCCAGACCAGTTCCAGCTCCCCGGTAACGGTACGGCACCCATTAGTTCTCGCGCAGCCAAAAAAGGTTTTAGACAACCCCGCTGATCTGTACAAACCGTACAGGAAAAATTCTCCGGGTGTTAACCTGAGCTGTCTCGCGACACTGAACCAGGCCTATGAAGCACTGAATCAAACCGCACACCATGCCACAACCTTCCAGCGACCGGGGCTTATGGCAACCTCCATCCTGAATGGGGAAGATTGCCACGGGCCATCTTCGCACGTTAAATACAGTCCGATAGACTCATCACTCAAGCTTGGGACATGTGGGACTGCCGACGTCGAGATTGTCGAAACAGCCCTGTCAAATGCACATAATGCCTATGAGGATATACGCAGCAGCAAACTGTCTACCCGGTGTAATTTATTGTCCGTTTTTGCTGAAGCACTGCACCAGCACCGAGAAGAGCTTAGCCATCTTGCTGCGCTGGAAACCGGTAAATGTATATTCGACAGTTTAAATGAAATCCGTGAAGCAATCGACTTTTGCTACTACTATGGTCAAAGCGCAGCAAATGTACTGGTCACCCACCCCCTTCCACATACCGCAGGAGAACAAAACAAACTCGGCTTTCGGGGTAAAGGCGTTGTGTTATGTATCAGTCCCTGGAATTTTCCAATCGCCATATTTATCGGCCAAATCATCGCGGCGCTAGTTTCTGGTAATGCAGTTATTGCAAAACCGGCAAGCAACGCGGTTTTTCTGGCCCACAGAATCATCAAAATCCTTCAGGGGGCTGGCTTGCCGGATCACTGGGTTCAGCTCGTTCTCGCACCGGGAAACACTATATTTGATACGGTGATCCCCTCTCCACAGATTTCAGGTGTCGCATTTACCGGCAGCTTTGACGTCGCACGGGAAATTAATATTGCGCTTGCTACCCGCCGTGACAGCCTGGTGCCACTGATCGCCGAAACGGGCGGTTTGAATGCCATGATGGTAGACAGCAGCGCCCTTCCGGAACAAGTCATACAGGATACGCTGCATTCCGCGTTCAACTGCGCAGGACAACGCTGTTCTGCGCTGCGCATTCTGCTCGTACCACAACAACAACTCAAACTCTATGAAACAACGTTAATCCGGGCGATGGATACCCTCAGGGTTGATTCACCGTTACTCACGGAGACCGACATTGGCCCCGTGATCGATCGCGACGCCTTTACCTCGATACAACGCTATATCCGCCATGAAATGTCCACTTATAACGTACATCAGGTTGAACTTCAAAAGCATTCCCCCAACGGCCACTATATCGCGCCAACGCTGATGATGTGCCCTGACCTGAAAGAAATTCACAAAGAGGTATTTGGACCCGTGCTGCATCTCGTACCCTATGATGAATCCAAACCGGAGCCAACCATCGCAACGCTGAATAAAAAGGGGTTCAGTTTAACGTTCGGCATTCACAGCCGGATAAAAAGTCGGATACGAAGTGTTATCGAGCAAATTAACGCGGGTAACATCTATGTAAATCGCAATATTGTTGGCGCTGTAGTTGGCAGCCAACCTTTCGGCGGGTTCGGTAAATCAGGTACGGGGACGAAGGCTGGAGGACCACATTATCTTCTGCACTTTGTTAATGAAATCGCGGAATCGGTCAATATCAATGCCTCCGGCGGAGATCCAGGCCTGTTCAACCAGTACGAGTAACACGAACGACCTGATTCAGGAAAGCACTATCCTGCGCTGTGCTCTGCAAGCCGTTAAAGACACCCAAATCAATATCATTACCGTAGAAGACCTGTGGAATAAGAGATAGAAGATATTTTGCAAATCCAGGTAAATCGACAAACTGGATACAACTTCACACGGGAAAAAAACATCGACTGCAGAGGGGATCAACGACAGTATTGGCTGCATTTCAGCTTGCCCACCCCACTCTCTATAAGACTTTAGTATAACAAAAGACGGCTTTTTCCGAAATTTGATTGTATTACCTAATTTTTTCATAGGTAATTGATCTCATGGAAAAACAAAGGCTTAAAGCGGCTTGAAATGCATGCATTTAATGGACGGGATTACGCTCCAGCTTGAGAATGATGCTCACAGAAAAACCGTTTTCTTGCGTTAGAGTAGTAGAGAGGAAAACATAATGTATACCGAGCTGGCATATGTCGGCACCCTGGCCGAAAAAGGCGGCCCCGAACAGGTTGATTATCCTGCATTGGATGCTGCCACTCAGAATTTGTTCGAGCTGAAAAGTCGTGAAAATTATAGCCATGTGGATGACCTTATTCGTGATGCGTTTGGTACGTCTGAACTCGACACCACAATCCATAAACTGTTAAGAGAAAAAAGTAATCAGCACCAACGCAATATTGATATTGTCGATCGAGTTTGTGGACACAAGGCCTTCGATGATCTCGAAAACAATCGTTGGGACAGTTACTTTTTCTCCCAGCCTGTCGTTCGTTCACTTCGCAATCGAACCGGCTTTTTAAAAGCTCAGCTGGAACGGAAATCACGTACGACACCATTTGAAAAAGCCTTGGCTTACGCTTGTGGGACTACACCAGAGTTATACGCCTTCCTGCGCCATAATCCAGATAACTTGTTGCTCATTGAATGCACAGAGCGAAACAGAAACGCGCTACTTCGGGCGAAGAACCGCTGTTCTCACCTTTCTGACCGACTGACATTTTCCCGCTCACACGTCCACAGAATTCGTTCAGGTGAAAATTACAGCTTTATCTGGTCTACGTCTTTGTTCGATCAAGGGGATGATTTAACCTGCAGCAAAGAGTTAAAAAGGCTGATTAATCGATGCTCTCCAGGGGGTGAAATACTGATTAGCTGTTTCGCTGAAACCAATCCGAGCCGGGCCATGATGTCTGTTTTTGGCTGGCATGCCGCTCACCGCTCCCAGGATCAATTGCTCTCTATCGCTCAGAATGCGGGGGCTGAACGCAACCAGATTTCCATCGAGCGCGATGCGGAAGACTCACTCTATTACCTGCATATTTATCGGTAGCCATGACAAGTTACAGCCTGCTGTCTATAGTCTAGTGCTATGACAATACATACTTTTAATAACGTTGACAGCATAAGTAAAACCCAGTGGCTACTCGTGATCGCGCTTTTTCTGACCGCGATCATCTACATACCCGGAATCCAGGGGCCGAGCCTGCTAGATGACCACGTTAATCTGGTCATTAACGACAAGCTCCACATACAAGATCTCGGCATCGAATCATTATATGGTGCCGCAACTTCAATTCCGGGCCCCTATCATGACTACAGTCCGCTGTTAAATCGCCCAATAAGTTACCTTTCGTTTGCCTTGCAGTTTTATTTTTCGGACGACCCGAAGAGCGCCTTTAAAACCGCAAACATTATCATACACCTGCTCTGTGGGATCGCCGTATTTTTTCTCACTAAAATTCTGATGGCCGTTTTGCGATCAACAGGTAGTCATACACCCTCAGAACAATGTCAAGGGTCGGAAACCGGAGCAATCGAGTGGATTCCACTCCTGGTGACAGTGATCTGGCTATTACATCCCTTAATGGTCAGTACCGTTTTATACAATGTACAGCGCATGACGCAACTGAGCACCCTGTTCTCCCTTGTTGCGCTTTCTCTATTTGTTATTACCCGTAAAACGCTCAGTCGCTCCTCTATATCCGAAGTCTCGAGTTTAACGATAATCGCGGGTTTCTGTTCAGTACTGTTTTTCACTGCTCTAGCGTTCTTGTCAAAACAGAACGGCATTCTCACATTGCTACTTTGCCTGGTAATCGAAGCATGCTTTTTCCGCTTCAAGTTCCATCCGGCATGTAATCGAGGCATTTTGTTAAGTTATCGGCTGGCTGCGGCAATGCTGATACTGTCTTGGCTCTCGATGTTGATTTATTTCTATTTTAAAGGGAACCCGAACCTTTCGCAGGTACGGGAGTTTACCCTGGATCAACGCTTGCTCACTGAGGCGCGCGTGCTTTGGGAATATCTCTACTGGTTTATCTATCCCATACCGGCTAATTTACATTTTCTCCACGACAACTACCCGGTCAGTCAAAGTCTTTTTGCCCCTGTAACAACGTTAATCAGTGTGGCTGGATGGATAACACTTCTCGGTATCGCACTGCTGTGTTTGTGGCTCAATCGATTGCCCCTGCTGTCTTTCGGCATTCTCTGGTATCTCGTTGCCCACTCGATGGAATCTACGACGATTCCGTTGGAACTCGTGTTTGAACATCGAAACTATTTGCCCTATGTAGGCCCACTTTTCAGCCTCATTGCCGCACTCGTCCCGACCATTGAACAAGCGGCTTTAAGACCGCTACTAAAGGGCTTGATCCTCTGCAGTGTGATTTTGATCCCGGCGTTACTTACGCTTGAAAGGGTGAGCTACTGGAGTAGCGAAGAGAAACTGATAGACCACTGGGTCGAGGTTAACCCTCAATCCCCCAGAGTGTGGGCCAAGGTAGCGAATTTTTATTTCCAGGCAGGTCAACCGGATGCGTCATTCAAAGCACTTACTGTCGCAGAGTCCCTGAATCCGGTTGAGACCGGTTATGTCATGGCACAAATGTCACTGGCTTGTGCCTACCCACAACGTTATAACGTTGATACTGTCAGACAGCTGAGGGAGCGTATCCTGAGCAGCCTGCAACAACCACCGACAACATCTTATACCAGCAACCAACTCGCAATCATGATCCAGATTTGCGAGAACCCGAAACAAATGAAGTTTCTTAAACCGATTTTCCAGATGGGGCTCAACAGTCCAAAACGGGTTATGGTCAATACCAGTAACTACGGCTTGGCGGTAATCGCAGCGGAAGCAGGGAACTTAAGGGAAGCAAGAGAGCATTTAAATGCGGTGCTCAAAAATCATCCGGAGCACGAGGCGGCACAAGCGCTTTTGAAAGAAGTGGATCGCGCTGAAGCCGCAGATCCACTCAGAATTGTTTTTTAAATCAATAGCGGTATTCACCGTTGTTGATTTTACCTTCAATTTCAGGCGTTAACTGAACATATTTATTATCCCGCGGCAACCATACGTAAACAGGATTGTCCTGTTTGTCCAGATGGTAGGCAGACTCTTTCAGCGGTGCCTTTTTGTGCTTGAACGTTCCGGTTGTTTCCATTCCTTCGCTGATGCGCAAGAATACTGGAATTGCATAGGGCGGAAGTTCCGATTTCAGGTAATTAAACAATCCCTCAAAATCAAACTGGCCCGGCTCGCACTCCAGACGGATTGAAGCCATTCCGGCCCGGCCATTGGTGTTTGGAATTTCCACACCGTAAACAACCGTTTCACTCACCCGGTCATAACCATCCAGAATATGTTCAACCTCAGTGGTTGACACATTTTCGCCTTTCCAACGGAATGTATCGCCAAGACGGTCAACAAACTGGGCATGACGGAAACCAATATCCCGCATCAGGTCACCTGAATTAAACCAGGCATCACCTTTTTTAAATACATCCCTGAAAATACACTTCTCGGTTTTCTCGGGGTCTGTATAACCATGAAACGGGGTTTTCGGGGTGATTTCACCAATGAGCAAACCCGCTTCACCTTTATCAGCCCGAACCATAAACCCTTTGCTGTTCCGGATCGGCGCTTCCGCTTCTTTGTCATATTTCACGATTGCATACGGGAACGGTGACACGCCTACCGTATTATCAAAGTTCAGCAAATTGGTGAACCCGATATTGCCCTCGCTTGAGCCATACAATTCCATTACCCGGTCTACACCGAAACGCTGTTTAAAGTCCTTCCAGATGCTGGGACGTAAGCCATTACCCACCATAAGGCGAACCTTGTTATCCAGATCATTGGGTTTCGCCGGTTGATCCATAAGGTACCGACACAGCTCGCCAACATAGCCAAATGCAGTAGCACCATTGTCCCGGATTTCATCCCAGAATCGGGATGCAGAAAAACGACGGGCAATGATCAGTGTCGCTTTTCCTGCCAGAACACTCCCCCAACACACCGCCATTGCGGTTGCATGATAAAACGGCAGCGTTACGTACATTCGGTCAGAAGCATCCAACTGCAGCGCACTCAATCCGAAAGCACCGTAGGCTTTCATGAAGCGGCCATGATTAAATACGACAGCCTTTGGCAGACCCGTGGTACCGGAAGTATAAATATAGAAACAAGGATCTTCTGAAAACACCTGATACGTGGTGTAAGGATTACTAGAGGGCTGCATCTGAACACTGCTGGCCAGATTTTCAAACCCTCGCGGTTTTCGCCCCGGTTCAGACAAGGTGTCTGTGTCCGCCATAAACAACTGGCCATCAGCCGGGACACTGAGATCTTTTTTGACTTCTTTGTACGCTTCAAACAACTCGTCGCCGACGATAGCAGCCCGAGGGGATACCAGATTAATACTGTGGACAAGAACCTTGCCACGCTGCGAAGTGTTGATCAGCGCGTTCACAGCACCAATTTTTGCACACGCTGTTACACAGGCAAACAGTTCGGGTCGATTCTCAAGCAGTATCGCGACCACATCACCTTTCTGAACGCCCTTTTTCAACAAATAATGGGCAATCCGGTTACTCCAGGCATTAAATTCAGCATAAGAATATTGGCGCCCCTGATAAATAAACGCAATCCCACCCGGATTTGTCTGGGCAGCCTGCTCCACACACAAGCCCAAGCCCACCGGCTTCATGGGGTCAGTATTATTACTGATTCTCAGTCCCTGGATTGCACGCGGCAGGCGCGCCACCAGGCTCGGTAATTTTCGGACAATTTTATTCAAGGTTACAAAGTCAGACGACTGCATGCGTACTGCAACTCCTGTATTCGCTAACAATTAGTAGGATTCCACTGCAAGAGAAATCGGGCCCTGGGTCACCAGGCGTAGTTTTATTGCCCGATGCAAGGCCCATTTTTGGATTATGTCAGATTCAATACACCAACTTACCTAACGTTTCCGCGTAGATGCTGGTTTGGATGCCCCTTTTGTCTTCAAGAAGTCCTGTAAGGAATCTTTAAGTTGATCAAGAAAGCCAGCGGATTTATCTTTCTTCTGCTCTGTTTCAGTCGTTGATACTACCTCGCTGTCCGCATCTGTCAGTAATTTTTCACCTTCATCCAGATAAATCGCTTTGGACGCCAGCAGTTTTTTATGAACATCACTTCCCAGCGCGATATCGCGGATATCACAAATCTTTTCCACGGCCTTATCAAAGGCCACTTCCAATCCATGGGAGTTTACAGAAACGGATTTAAATATCGCCTTTTTATCTGGCTCTTTGACGCGGATTTTAAATTCGGTACAGGGTTTGCGTCCTTCGCGGTGTCGCGTCTGCAACTGTAATCCGACGATTCGACCGTCTTCATGGATTAACCCTTCACCGGATAATTTTTTTCGTTCTATATAGGCTTTACGCCGTAATTCAAGATCTGCCTCGACTTTGTGTGCTTCCTTGAGTGCTTTCTTTTCACTACGCCCGATCCTTACGTATACTTGGTGCTCCTTACCATTCCATGCTTTTGTGACCCTGAAATAACGGCGTTCACCGTCTTTAAAAACTGTGATTCCCATTGTTCGGCCCGTTGTTTTACTATTGCGATTGGACGGTAATTAATTGTTTTTGCGAAAAAGCTTTTGCGTAAAAACAATGGTTTTTTCAACCTAGTGTCTCTGTCGAAGGGAAACAATCGAAATTGCGTTGACGACTACTGAACACTCCATGCTCGGTACCTGGATCGGCCGGATGAACGTACAACCCGATCTGGAGCGTCACGACGGGTATGTCTTCTCGACATACTCATTTCGCCCTCAACTGTTTACATTTCACACACCCTGTTCATATTTTAGCCCATTTTCCCATAACGCGACAGGTCGTGGTTTTCAAATATGACAGCGTGACATAATGCTTTGTTAGTTGTAGGCCATAAACCCCGAAGGCGTCAAATAAACGACACCTTTGGTGCTTATTATAAGCATATTCAACGCAGTTTACGTATTTTCATGACGAAATACGTGTGCTAAATCGCAATATTAGAGCTGATCAAACAGGCTCAAGCCGGTAACACGGGTAAACGTACCGTATGCTGCATCTAAAATAAATGACTGTAGTGACAAATTGCTCGTCGCTTCAGCAAAGTCGACATCCTGCAGATCAGACAGAACCTCCTTAGTCAACACCTCAACATCAAGGTGCATTTCCCGGGTTGTTTCAATGGTATTGAGTCGAGCCCCTACATTTCCTCGTGTTTCCAGAATTGCCGTTTGCGCGCTATCCAGATTCGCCAGGGTGTCCTGGATTAACGCATCCAGAATTTGCCGTCCTTCTCCCGTTTCCTGAAAATTCTCCAAACCGTAAATCAGTTTCTCGGTTGTGGTTAAAAGGCTTTGCTTTTCCCGGGACTCAACTAAAAAAGAATCTCCCGCTGCAGGCGTACCTACAATTTCAAACTGGACACCATTTGCCTGAATCGGTTGGCCAGAAACGTAGGGCTGGGGGTTAAATATGACCTTTCCGCTATCCCGATCGGTTATCGTGAAATTCGGTCCCGGAGGTGTCACCAATGCTGGATTTGTGTTGAAGGTCACCACCATATCACCGGGATAATATTCGTCATACAATTCTTGGTCAATCATCAACCCTGTGGAAATCACTGCAGCAGGATCAGAGGTATTCCGCGGATTGGCACGGGTTGCAAAAGTATTTTCAGCAGCAGGTATATCGACAAACAATGCTTTCCCATTATCCCCTGATGAAACCTTCACGCTGGTGTCAACCTGCAGAAAGCGCTGCCCTTCATCCCCCTGGTAATAGTACGCACCAGACTCATTTTGCACGAAAGGCGCATTATTCCCCTGAAAGCCGGCAAACACAAACTCGCCACTGGGATCCTGAGAATTCATAAACCCGGCCAGTTGCGCTAGACGCTCTTTTACTTCCGCGGCAATATATAATTTATCATCTGCATTCTGAGCACCGTCACCGGCCTGAATGGTTAACTCCCGAATACGGATCACCACATCGTTTATCCCGTCCAGTAGTTGATCTTCCTGCCGTAACCGGTTTTCGGCCAGATCAATATTGCGTTTGTATTGTGCAATCAGATCCAGATCTTGATTTATTTGCAAAATTCGAGTGGATGCGACAGGGTCATCGGACGGACGCTGCACCCTTTTGCCGCTGGAAATTTGTAATTGGGTTTTCTGCAGCTGTTCGTTTACGTCCTGAATATTGTTGATACCCCGGTTAAACAGCTGTTGAGTCGAAATTCGCATTTCCGATTACCTCACTTAACGCACTGCATTGAGCAGCGTATCGAACAATTCCTGAGCTACACTCACCACCTGAGCAGAAGCGTTATATGCGGCCTGATACTGGATCAGCCGACCCGCCTCCTCATCGAGGTTTACACCTGACACTTCAGACCATGCGTCTTCCGACTGACGCAACAGAACCTCGCTTGAGTCAGTATCGATCTTCTTCTGGTTGGTAACCGTACCAATGGTTTCCACAAGTTGTGCGTACTCTTCATTGTAGGTATTTACCCCACCATCCAGGGTGCCTGAATTTTCCAGCTGAACCATCGCAAGTGCATTACGGTTGTCAGAAATACCGCCGTTGTTGTATTCGATCATGAAGAAGTCATTGGCTTCCGGCTCCCCGGATATTTGCACCATAAATCCCTTGTATGTTGGCTGTACCGTCGGATTTGCCTGGAAAATATTACTGTTACTGCCAACGAACGAGACGCCATGGGCCATTTCTACATCCACAAAGCCACCGATGGTTGCACCATTCCCGGCATTAACGGTAACCGCTCCGGCACCTGCCGGATCCGGCGTATCCAGATCAACACTGCCCGCCCCGGTGACCTCGACAGTAATATCATCCCCCGTCATCGATCTCAGGGTAATGGTGTTGCCATCACTGACCGCCAAGAGATTTTGCCCCGCCAGATTCGGATTACTGTTGATCGCATCAGCCACATGGTCTGGATCGTAGGGATCGGGTGCCGTTACCGTGATCGCCTGACCATTGATACTTAACCCCATTCCCGCGCCAACAAAATTGGATATTTCCACCACGCTGTATGCTGTTGCGCTGACACCCTCCACTTGACTGAGCTGGTCGGCGATTACCTTTGCACTGTCATTTGCCGCGATATTTACTGTAGAGGTGTTAACCAGCCCGGTGTCCGGGTCACGGTTTGTCACGGTCAATGTTTGCGCGCTGTAACCATTCACAGTAGGCGCTGCCACTACGCCAATGTTCGCAATATCCCCCCCGAGGGAGGACGTCGCGGTTTGCCCTGGATCATTGGCGAATACTTCGTTGGATACCCCAGGAACATACAGGCGGTTGTTCATGGGTGGATTCAATGGCACCGGGTTCGCAGGATCCGTCGCGTCCAGCACCTCGTAGTAACTTTCATTGATGAAGCGCACCATCATCGGTGGGCTCAGTTCGTTGGGCATCGAAAAGGTCGATAATGGCTGATTGGTCAATGGACTGTTCACGTCCAACATCTGGCCCTGACTGATTACACCGCTGCCGGTATTCCCCAAATCAGCATCCGTTCTGATCGCAGAAGCAAAAGCCAATTCCTCAACACGGTCCACCACCATGCCAAAATCTCTGGCACCGGTATGAGTGGGTCTGATAAGAAAGCTGTCACCGACCTGAAAACTGCCGGACTCCAATGTAATCTCAAACCCTTCCACCGAAATGGTACTGGGCATGACCGCCGGCAAACGCCCGGATTGAACCACAGATTCATCGGAATTTCGGATCAACGTATAACTGTTATTGGTAGGCCCGTTAAATTCGAGGGTGTAATCATCGGTTGTAAGCTGGCTGGCATCTTCAATTTCAACAAACAACACCCGGTCATCAGGGTCAGCATTGTTTGGATCGCCATAGACCCGGGCTTCAGCCACTTCCCGATCATTTACATCAGTGAAAAACAAACCGCCTAATCGATCTTCGAGATTCATGCCGACTTCATGCTGGTGGTTCATCGTGTCTGCCAGGCCCACTGCGATTAAACCAATGCCGTTAAAGGCCTGGCTTAACATATTATCTCTGAAATCAAGCAAGGCACCGATTTTACCACCGGTAATTTCACTGGAGATCACCTGAATAGAATCGTCGTCAATGAATGCAATATCACTTTGCAAGGGGTCATTGACACTTTGCACCTGCTGGAGACTGTTATAAACATCACCAATAACCAGCGGTTGCCCATTACCGATAAGTACGTCGACCTCCTGGCTGTTACTGCGCTCGATCACCGTCACATGGGTAAATTCAGCGAGTTCTCGTAACTTTTCGTCTCGCTGATCCAGTAAATCATTAGGAAACTTATCCTGGCCTGACCCCAGAGCCACCGTAATGGCACGGTTTAGCTGAGATATACCCGCAGCGAGACTGTTTATCTCGGAGATATTTGCTGACATCTCCTGATTAATCAGGGTTTGCTGGTCCTCCAGACGGGTATACAACGATGAAAAACGCGCAACCAGGCCTTCAGCTTCGCTCAAAATAAGCTGACGTTCGGGAATCGACGTCGGATCATCCGCGCCACCTTGAAGTGCCGCAAAAAAATTGTTCATGGCGGGTGTAAGCCCGGTAGTAACATCCGCCAGGAGACTATCAAGCTGCTCAATCTGACTCAGGTAGGTATCTTGCTCGTGAAATACGGTTGTATCCGCACGCAGCTGATTCGTCAGGAACTGATCATTTATTCGAATAATATTGGCCGTGTTGGCCCCGGTGCCCTGATAGCCTACGCCGATGTACTGGGATGGATTCGACTCAATGACATTATGCTGTCGGCTATACCCCGGAGTATTGGTATTCACCACGTTATTGCCTGTTGTAGCCAACGCGGATTGATTAACCTTGATACCTGATAAACCAATATTAATTAATGACATCGAATCTTCTCCCCAAATCCGGCATATCACATGCCCAAATCAGGACTGCTCTGTTATACGCTTACACTGAGCGCAGTTGTTGGTACTGTAAATATATTGTTGGAACTTGAAATCAATAGTTGGAACGTTAAATCAATTACTCGACAACAAGGCACTTTGTACAAAATCGCTGTTATAAATCCGTTGTATTTTGTCGCTATATGCCGGATCCGTTGCATATCCTGCATCCTGCAGTTCCCGGGCGAATGCCGCAGGATCATCAACCCACTGTAACGCCTCCTGATAACGCTCATTTCCTTTGAGAAAGCGTGCATAGTCCCGAAAACTTTCATCGTATGAAGGATACGCGCGAAAATATGCCTTCTCCTTCATGGGTATACCTTCCCGGTATTCTGTCGTCGTGATCGCAATACGATCACCTTGCCAACGGCTATCTGCCTTAATACCAAACATATTATGGCTGGGCGTTTCTCCCTGATTGGCAATCATATGCTTGCCCCACCCGGTTTCCAGCGCAGACTGCGCCAACAGAAAGCGGGCATCAATCCCGGTTTCAGCCTCAACCTGTTTCGCGATCGGGTACAATGCTTCTACGAACTGTTCCGGAGACTCAAACTGGTCCGGCAAGATCGACTCAAGCACTTGTTCACCCGTTTCCGTTTCATTCTCAGCGATACCATCAACGTCGATTTCTGTGTCCTCTTCTTCCCGGTCGCGGGTGTTTGTATCCGCGAGTACCGCCGGATTGCTTAAGAGCCGATCCATTCCAGCGACGCCAGCGGCACCTTGATCCAGCTGCTCTTCGGCACTCTCATGACCGGTAACCGAGTCATGACTTGAAGCTGAGCCTGGGTGATCTCGTTTCACCATCTCATCAACCTCGACGACCGCCTCCAGAATCTGAATGGCTTGGGCAGGCATTTCCCGGGCGTAAGACTGAATTCCACCATAATCAATATGGCGCGGTTCATCCGCAGCCTGGGTTACCCCTTCTATTTGTGCTGACATTTGGGTCAACAATGCTTTAGCGATGCCTATACCATTACCTTTTGACAGCGTTTGCGTTAGTTGGCTGTCAAACATTTGTTGGTAGAATTCCATCTGCGAGGAGTTCATGAAATTCCCTTCCGAAAACGCCTTGTTCGCATCCCGCATGCTTTTCATCACCATGTTCAGAAACATGGCTTCAAACTGTTTGCTCACGGTCTCCAAAGCAGCATTCTTGTCGTTTCTGGCCTGCGCCTTCAACGAGTTCAATCCCGAAAAATCGGTGTAGGTATGAACCTGATCGATAACATTCTGTTGCAATGCCATTTTGGATAACCTTTAAATAACGATTAGTTCTGCTTTTAACGCGCCCGCCTGTTTCAGCGCTTCCAGCACGGCCATAATATCGCCGGGTGCAGCACCTACGCGATTTACGGCCTGCACGATCTCATTCAACGTTACAGCAGGGCCAAATTTGAACATCCGGGCAGGCTCCTGTTCTGCATCGACTTCAGACTGGGGAACGACCACAGTCTGTCCCTCGCCAAATGCATTCGGTTGACTGACACCCACATTTTCACTGATGGTCACTACCAGATTACCGTGGGTTACCGCAGCAGGCAGTACTTTGACGTTAGCCCCCACAACAATCGTACCGGTGCGTGAGTTCACAACAATTTTTGCGGCACCTTCACCCGGGTCTACTTGAAGATTTTCCAGAATGGATAGAAACCCAACCCTTGAAGAAGCATCTCTGGGCGCACGGACGCGAATGGAGGTCGCATCAACAGCGCTTGCAGTATGTGGCCCCAGCAGGTCATTAATCGTTTCGGTGACGCGACGCGCCGTCGTAAAATCAGGCTGATGCAGGTTAAACGTTAACGTGTCACCCTGATGGAAAGCATTGGGTGCTGAACGCTCAACTGAGGCCCCATTCGGTATACGGCCCACTACCGGGATATTCACGCTGATACGAGACCCGTCCGCGCCTTCTGCACCAAAGCCACCGACCAGCAGGCTACCTTGAGATACGGCATAGACTTTCCCGTCCGCGCCTTTTAAAGGTGTCATCAACAACGTACCACCCCGGAGGCTTTTTGCGTTGCCGATTGAGGAAACGGTTACGTCAATATTTTGACCGGGTTTGGCAAATGCCGGTAAATCCGCATTCACGGTAACTGCAGCTACATTTTTCAGGCTCGGATCCGTACCCGCCGGAATCGTAATCCCGAACTTATTCATCAAGTTTCGAAATGTTTGATTGGTAAAAGGCGCTTTATCCCCCGTCCCATCCAGACCGACAACCAAACCATACCCAATGAGCTGATTGGAACGAACGCCCGCCACAGAGGCCATGTCCTTCAATCGATCAGCAACCACAGAAAAAGAGGTCATCAACATCAAGAAGCCACAGACCAAAGTGCATCGTTTACTAGATTGAAGTGTCATCATTAGAAAGGCCACCATTCGCTGTTGAACACACGAGAACCCCATCCCATCCGGTTCGCGTCATCAAATTCACCGGTTGCGCCATATGCAATTCGAGCATCGGCAATTTTATCGGAGCGGACGATGTTGTTGTCCGAGATATCTTCAGGTCGAACCAATCCGGTTAATCGAATATATTCATCGCCCTGATTTAACGTTAACCACTTTTCGCCCCGGATTCTTAACAAACCGTTTGGCAGCACTGCTGCAACCGTTACCGCGATGCTCCCGGTTAAACTATTACTCTGATCACTCTCAGCCTCGCCAGTGAATTCCCGCTCCATCTCCAAGTCGGTACCTAAACTCAGGTTATTCATCGACAACGCACTACCCAATATTGAACCTTCATTAAAAGAGGTTCCGGAATCTTTGGACAGCGACGTTTCACTGGTTTTGCTGGACTGAGTTCGCTCCTGGAGCTGGACCGTCAGAATGTCTCCAATTCGGTGGGCAACTTTGTCGGTATACAGGCTATATCCCTGGCCTGCTTGATAAAGTGATCCGTTTACAGGCGCAGGAGGAATCAGCTCTTGAGGTGCTGCAGGTGCATACAACGGATCTCCAGGTACTGGACGTTCTCTGCTCATCGATGCACAGCCAGACAGGGTTGCGATCACAACCACTGTGCAAAATAGGTTTGTAACACCTGAATTTCTTTGATACGTCATAACAATAAACCTGCTTCAAAAAACCGACGGTAAACCAGTTAACCTACCTGATTCCAGATTTAAAGATTGCTCGAGATATACTGCAGCATGCTATCTGCAGTTGAAACCACTTTTGAGTTCATTTCATAAGCGCGTTGGGTGGTGATCATGTTGACTAATTCTTCGACCACTTCCACATTCGAACTTTCGATCATGCCTTGTTCTGTGGACCCAAAACCATCCAGCCCTGGCGTACCTTCGACCGGAGCGCCACTGGCGCCGGTTTCCTTGAACAAGTTATTACCAATGGATTCAAGACCAGCCGGATTGATAAAATCCGTCAATGTAATGTTCCCGATATTGACTGGAGTAGTTTGCCCGGCCACCGTAGCGGTTACAGTTCCATCTTTGCCAATCGTGACCGAGGTCGTGCTGTCCTGAAGTTGAATTTGAGGTTCCAACGGATTGCCACTGGCAGTCACAACCACACCTTCGGAATTAAGGTGAAATTGGCCATCACGGGTGTAGGAAATGCTGCCATCCGGCATCAAGACCTGAAAGAAGCCCCGACCACTGACCGCAATGTCCAGCGGCTGCTCGGAGACCTGCAGGTTCCCTTGGGTAAATTCTTTTTGGGTTCCGACGACACGCACCCCGGTTCCCAGCTGCAAGCCTGAAGGTAACTCGGTATTTTGGGAGGTCAGCCCTCCGGGCTGGCGCTGGGTTTGATACAACAAATCTTCAAACACGGCTCGGTCGCGTTTGAATCCGGTTGTATTCACATTCGCGAGGTTATTGGAAATAGTGGTCAACGCTTTATCTTGAGCGCTTAACCCGGTTTTACTAACCCACAGTGCTGCGTGCATAACGACACTCCTAACAAATCGCGAGGCGAATCGATTAACATCGATCCCGTAACTCGAGAGGAAGGACTTAGCCGCTTTGACGATCCTGCGGTTAGCGCGCCTTAAATCAAGCGGCGCTTTCTTTCCCTCAAGTGACGGTTTTACGCCACATTGATGACTATATTAGGAATTCTGCAATAAGCGTGCCGCTGCTTGAGAATTTTCGTCTGCAGAGCGCATTACTTTCACTTGAAGCTCGTACTGACGGGAGAGAGACATGACTTGAGTCAGGGCATCGACAACATTCACATTGCTGCCCTCGAGGAATCCGGATTCCAGGGTTACCGTAGCATCCGGGACAGGTTGATCAACACCGGGCTTGGGGCGCATTAACCCGTCCAGCCCTTTTTCCATGGTTTTATTGTCAGGCTTGACCATTTGAATACGGTCTATTTCGGCAATCGTCTCAGCACCCTGACCTGCCGGTATAATGGAAATGGTACCATCGCCGCCAATTTCAACTTTGTCTGCCGGGGGAACCACAATCGGACCACCATTGCCTAGCACAGCCAATCCATGGGCGGTTCTCAAAATACCATTCGCATCAATATTAAATTGTCCGTCTCGGGTATAAGCCGGCTGCCCGTCTTCCGCCTGAACGGCAATCCAGCCGTCACCTCTTACCGCGACATCCA
Source organism: Oleiphilus messinensis (assembly GCF_002162375.1). GTDB lineage: Bacteria > Pseudomonadota > Gammaproteobacteria > Pseudomonadales > Oleiphilaceae > Oleiphilus > Oleiphilus messinensis. Next base: position 3,458,840 of record NZ_CP021425.1, read on the forward strand.
GTGAACGGCCCGTCTCGATCATCGGCCCCATTTGGGTATCCGTTGCCGGACGCTCCGACATGGCATAGGCGCGCGTTGGAAAGTGATCACCAAAGACCGGCATACTGCGAGCTTGCTCAAGATCGCGCTTGAAGCCAACTGTGTTGGCATTGGCGAGGTTATTGGCGTGAGCCTGTTGCGAAAGCATGTTTTGCTTGGCACCCGACATTGAAATATATAAGGCCTTATCCATCCTCGGTCTCCTGATTCAGCAGTGTCAAAAAATTGTTACATTTATCGTTATTCACGAGACCGAGCAAATTACACACCAAGTACGGGGCTCTCACCCCGCCTTGTTCAATTCAAATTATTATCTGAGGTTAATAATGGTCTGGGTTACCGAGTCTGCAGTTTCAATGGTTTTGGCATTGGCCTGATAATTTCGTTGCGCAACAATCAGGTTTACCAATTGATCCGACAGGTCGACATTGGATTCTTCCAGTGAAGCGGATTTAATGGAGCCGAGAACACCCGTACCCGGGGTACCTATAATTGGGTCACCTGATTCAAACGTGCTAACCCAAGCAGTGTCACCCACGGGCGACAACCCCTCATTGTCATTGAAGGATGCCATCGCTAACTGCGATATTACTCGAGATTCTCCGTTGGAATATCGCGCAAACATTATTCCCGAATCATCAACATCCAATCCCGATAATCTTCCTGTTGTGAAACCATCTTGCTGCATATCTGCAATAGTGAATGGACTTCCATACTGCGTGAGATTGGTAATATCAATAAAAAAGTTTGAACTGTCAGGTGGGTCAGGTAACGGTAAGACATTGCCTCCATCTGCCCCATTGATCGGCTGATCTGCTCCATTATAATCGCCGTTTGCATCAAGTGGTAACCAGTTCGTAATTATGGGTAGATCTGAGAGGTTTTCCCTTAAATTCCCCTCATTATCAAAAACAAGTGCAAAAGCTTGCCGAGTTGGATCCCCACCAGCAGTAACTGGATCACCAATATCATTCCCATTAATTAACGTGTACATTTGCCATGTATTGGCCTGAGTTGCACTTGTAGCAGCCTGCTTAACAAAGTACATAGATAACACATGTTGATTCCCCAAACTGTCATAAATAGGTGTAGAAGTTGAGTGGTTATATGTTCCTGCATCAGCGGGGTCAAAAACATTATTTAAAAATTGACTTCCCGTTAACCCTGCAGCAGTGATTAAATCAGTATTTACGACATTATTCGTCGGGTCATTATCGCCATCATCATCGAATACTGCTATCGTAGCCCCCTCTTCAGTGATGACAGTCATAATCCCTGAAATTGTTGCATCTGTTCCGTCTGCCGGAAACGTATGGGTTTGAGATGCACCCGCGCCGGCTATCGCACCGGTTGCATCCGCTGGCTGCCCATCCACAGTTAAGCGCTCTAGCTCAACAGTCCCAGCACCTCCTCCAGCATTAAAACTCATCACGAGGTCAGCACCTTGGTTATGTGTCAACACCAAGCGCTCTGATGCAAGCCCTGCATCCTCTACGACAGCATTCACCCCACCTAACGCAGAAGAGTTAATTGCAATAGCAAGGTCTCCAACGGAATCAAGAGAAGAACCGGAAAAAGTAATACCATTGATCGTTAGTGAAGAACTTGCATCAGGTGTAAATGTATCTGCATTAATTGCAACTGAAGTTGTTGCTGTAGCCTCAACACCATCTAAAGCGGTTGTAATTTGTGCTGCATTGGCACCTGCTGACTGTCCAGCAGGAAGTACAAGAGTATCCGTTGAACTATCCGCGTAAGTAACAGTCCAGTTTGTCGCCGGGAAGCTGTTGGTCAAACCAGCATTTATGAAACCAGCCTGAGCACCATCCGTAGTAAATTCAATGCCACGCTCCTCCAGTACGAGCTCAGATGAGTCCAAATTTAGTGACGGCTCGACCAACTGTGTGCGCTGCGGAGCTAAATTCTCATTATTGACTACAATATCATCTCGTATGCCACCAACATTCCCATCTTCGTCTGCCGTAAACCCTTGTAAACGCATTCCCGTGTTATTTACTACAAAACCATCTTTATCAACACCAAACTGCCCTGCGCGGGTAAACTTGGTTTGATCGCCATCCTCAACTATAAAAAAACCATCACCGCTGATGGCGAGATCGAGTCCGCGGTCGGTGAAGTTGATGTTGCCTTGCCCAAACAACTGCCGTACATCCTGGACCTGAACCCCGTCCCCGACCGGGTTAGAGCTTGAACTGAGGAAACTGTTTGCATACAAATCACCGAATTCGACCCGTGACTGCTTGAAACCAACCGTACCGGCGTTGGCAATATTGTTACCGGTCACCTCGAGATCAAGGGACGATGCTTTAAGACCACTGAGAGCAATGTTGAACGGCATAACACACCTCTGCTTTTGTTTCTACACGCGCTTCAACCGACGACGGTTAAAGCGCACTTATATGGGAATTCGATATTAGTTAATTTGTCGTACTTCGCTTAACGGTACAGAACCAACCCCTGCAAGGTTAAGCGTAATGGCACCATCTGTCCCGAGAGACACGCTGTCGACGTTGGAGCTCAGCAAGGTATCAATCTGTTCAGTACCGGACGAATAACTGGCCATAGCTTCAATTTTGTATTTCCCGGGTGGCATTTGCTCGCCATCGCTATTCAAACCATCCCAGTGGAAGGCAACCTGACCGGCAAACTGTTGCCCCATGTCTACCTGCTTGACCAGCTCTCCTGTGGCATTCTTGACCGATACCATGAGGCTTGAAGTGCTTCCGGGCAAATCCACGATACCGGACATCGTGCCATTTGGATCCATCGGACCTTCGCTGGCATTAACCAATACAGACTGACCCACCATTGCCGATGCCTGTAATGCTTGAGTCGAGCGGAACTGGGTTCCGAAATTCTCAACGGTCGCATTTAACCCCTGCATTTCTTCCAGCGCGCTGAACTGGGCTAACTGAGCGATAAACTCACCGTTATCCTGGGGTTCAAGCGGACTTTGATTATTCAATTGCGCCAGCATCAATTCCAGAAACTCGCCTTTACCGAGCTCTCCGCCATCCTTTTTCTTGGAATTTTCTAACGCGTAATTCTGTAAAACTTCAGACCCCTGAGAGGTTGCACCTACACTCGCCATGATCTTGCCCTCGCCTTAAGTTACTGCCCCAGGGTTAAAATGCGTTGCATCATTTGTTTCGCGCTGTTCATTACATCCACATTGGTCTGAAAGCTCCGGGAGGCTGACATCATATCCGCCATTTCCTCCACGACATTCACATTCGGGTAATAGACGTACCCTTGCTCATTTGCCAAAGGATGTTCCGGCTGATAACGCATTTGCAATTGCTCATCACTTTCGACAATGGCTTTGACCTGTACGCCTTTTGATTCAAGATCGTCACCAAACAATGTTGGGCTCTGGTTATGCATAACCCCTTGGTGAATGGTGGCAAAAATTGGCTTTCTTGCGCGATAAACCTCATCTGTACTGCTGCTTGCCGTTTCCGCATTGGCCAGATTACTGGCCGTAGTATTCAAGCGAATGGACTGTGCACTCATACCCGAACCGGCAATATCAAAAATCTGAGACAGTGACATCATCATTCTCCTTTTATCGCGCCTGAAAGGCCCTTAAACTTGCTGTTCAGAAACTGAAAGCTCGCTTCGTAATCCAGATTGTTTTTGGTGTAGGCGGCCAATTCAAGCTGTGTATCCACCGTATTACCATCAATTGCCGGCTGAACGGGATTTCGATACATCAAATCAAACTCTGAAGAAGCACCAGTATTCAAATGCCGAGAGTTGGTTTGCTCCATATCCAGCGTATCTTTCTGGACGCCCTGTAATACGGCCTTGAAGTCAATATCTCGTGCCTTGAAACCCGGCGTATCGGCATTCACCAGATTATTCGCCAGTAATTCCGCACGCTTCACCCGAACATTCAATGCCTGTTCGTGGATACCTAATGCATTTGCAAATGAAATCGCCATATCAACTCCAAAACTATTTGCGGCAAGCTTTCAACTTCACATCCAATAAAGCAATGAGAGTGCCAGAAACCAAAAATCGTCGACACTTAATCGTTATTCTATATTTTACAGATAGTTAGAAGAGAACAGCCCTGCCAGAGAGAAGTAGCTCGCAAAAATTTCGAGCGGAAAGAGGCAAAATACGGCAAGGGATTTCCGTGTTGACGTTTAGGCGCGTGCCGCGAAAGGAACTGGATTTATAGACCTACACCGACAATAGAATTTCATTCCAAAAATGACTTCTTATTCATGGTGAGATTGTCTGGGATCTCGAATACTGATACTCTTTGCCACCGATGGGAAGGGTTTTGGTAAAAAAGAAGAAAATAGAAAATACGATGCGCCAAGACAGGAGCGCCTCAACGCAAAGCCGTTTTGGAGCACCGGGTTTTGTGTGCGTCCCCGCCACTGGAAACAGTTGGATCCTGCCTCATTAAAATTGATGCGCAACACACTGACTACAACCTCAGGCCGGTTTAAAGAGCTGTTTAAGTGTCATTTTGTATCAGTGCTGTTAATATTGTTGATCAAGCGCCATCAAATATTAAAACTCGATTATATTTCAACAAAAATACGATCATTTTGAAGTTTATTATTATCAGGTCACTCTACGTTGATGAATGTAGCCGCGCTGACGAACACTAAAATAAAGCATGCCGAAGCACGAAAACCGGCAGCAATCCCCCCTATGCCAGACTACAACGCGCGCGTTCTGGGATATTTGGCGGGTGCGGCCACATTCATAAGCGGTATTCTCGAAGGCCATTTCGATAGCTATCTCATCTGGTTTGTGCCGGCGGCAATGCTTTGGCCCCATTTCGTTTATTTTGTTGGTCGTTATTTTCGTCGCAGGAATGACCCCGCTTTTCGCCAACGTATTCTGGTAATCGATGCTTTCATCGTAGGCTGCACTTTTGTTGTTCTAGGCTTCAGTCTCACCCCCACCCTATTCATGATGCTTATGCTGCACTTCAGTCTGATTATTGTAGGTGGGATGAAAAGCTGGCTTTTCGGTACACTGGCGTGTCTCTTTGGTATTATTTCCGCGTCGATTGTCTATGGCATTGAGTTGGCTGACGTAACCCCGGTTCCAGTGAGTGTAGTCTCGGGGCTTGGCACAGCAATTTATGTCTGCGTAACTGCATTTTATACTCACCAGCAAGCCCGCGCGCTGGTTCAGGCAAAATATCAAATTCAATTTCAGCGCGAACAATCCATTGCCCTGTCTCACAAACTTGCGAAATATCTGTCTCCCCAGGTATGGCAATCGATATTCACTGGCGAACGCGACGTTCGACTGGAAACCCAGCGTAAAAAACTTGCCGTATTTTTCTCGGATATACAAGGGTTCACAGATCTCGCAGAGGAACTTGAGCCAGAAAGCCTGACCGAGATACTGAATAACTACTTTAATGAAATGTCGCAGATTGCACTCAAGTATGGCGGCACCATCGATAAATTTGTTGGCGACAGCATTATGATTTTCTTCGGCGACCCAACCAGCCGAGGCCCGAAACAGGACACCCTTGCCTGCGTCGGAATGGCGATTGAAATGCGCAAACATATGAAGATTCTGCGTCAAAAATGGAAAAGCCAGGGTATTCGCACCCCCTTACAAATTCGTATGGGGATCAGCACTGGCTATTGTACAGTCGGTAACTTCGGGGCTGAGAACCGAATGGATTACACCATCATCGGTAAAGAAGTGAACCTGGCCAGTCGCCTTGAATCACTTTCTGAATCTGGCGAAATACTGGTGTCTTATGAAACATTCTCGTTAATCAAAGATACAATCATGTGTCGAGATAAGGGCGAAATCACCGTAAAAGGCTTCGCAAAACCGGTTCCTATCTATCAAATCATCGACTTCCGTCGTGATATCGGCGGTAATCAAAGCTTTATGGAACATGAAAAGGAAGGTTTTGCGATGTATCTGGATACCGATAAGGTACACACTCAGGACCGTGAAACCGTTATACTGGCCCTTGAAAACGCCGCTCAAAAGCTGAAGCAAGCTGACTGATCATAGCCAGAATTCACGCGTACCCTGGCACTTTATTGCCGCTCTGTCCTGCTAAAATCAAATTGTCGGGTATTACTACTGCTGCGATAAGGATTGATATCCATCCCGCCGCGACGGGTATAGCGCGCCCATACCGTTAATTCCTGAGGCTGTAAATGGCGCATCAGATCAACATAGATTTTTTCAACGCAGTGCTCGTGAAAATCCTGATACTCCCGGAACGAGATAATATATTTGAGTAAGCCCTCGGGATCCGGGGCCTCTCCTTGCAAATCGATATACACCGTAGCCCAGTCTGGTTGTCCGGTAACAGGACAGTTTGATTTGAGCAGATGACTCAGATAGCGATAGTGACCCGACTGGCTTCCCTCATTCAAACTCAAGTGCTGAGGATTGTATTGATAATCATCAATCGTAACATCCAATTCGTCCAATAATACAAACTGATCCAGCGCATTTGATGGCGTGTCCCGCCCCTCACCCGTCAGGTAACGGCTGACCGGGTGTACATCAACACTGACCGCGCAGCCCACTGCACCAGCCAGATCTTTTTGCAATTGCACTCTAACCTCATGAGAGGATGCAAAGCGTGTTTGATTGTAAGAGTTCAGGTATAACTTGAAGGACTTGGATTCAATGATGTATCGGGATTCACAAGGAAAGCGAAATACCGCGATCGCCACTTGAGGCTTACCCTGATAATCGAGCCAGGATAATTCATACCCCGTCCACAAATCGATACCGAAAAATGGTAATTCGGTTCCAATATTCAGCTCTTCCCGATTTAGCGCCCGCGCTATCGGGAACAGTAAACTGGGATCATACTCCGACACATATAAAGTCTGTTTGCCCAAAGGGGCATTTTTCAATTCACTCATGGTTACTTCATGTACTGCTTGTTGAAAAAGTTTTTGATTAAAATGAGACCAAGTCTATCAATCGCTTTGGCTGTCACACTCTAATTATCGGTCACTCTCTAATCATCGGTCACTCTCTAATTATGACGTTTTAACAGTCAAAATTCAGCTAAGACCGGATACCAACTCCGCGATTGAGCAACCTAAGGCTGAATACCGTAAGGATTATAATAAATAATATAATCATGCCGTAAGCGAAAACGATGTTTATATCGCTCACACCCAGAATCCCGTACCTGAATGTGTTCACCATATATAAAATCGGATTAATCAGTGACACGCCCTGCCAAAAATCCGGCAACAGACTAATCGAATAGAATACCCCGCCCAGATAGGTCAATGGTGTCAATATAAAAGTGGGTACGATCGAAATATCATCAAATTTTGTGGCATACATTGCATTGATAAATCCCCCCAGGGAGAACAACACCGCGGTGAGAAAGACAATACTCAGCACGACACCAACATGATGCACCTCCAGATCCGTAAAGCCAAGCGACAACAAGGTGACAATAAAACCGACACCCAGCCCTCGTGCAACCCCACCTGCAACATACCCCGCCAGGATCACGTAATTAGGGATTGGAGCAACCAGCAGTTCCTCTATACTATGTTGAAATTTCATACTGAAAAATGAAGACACAACATTTGAGTAGGCATTCGTGATAACTGACATCATAATCAGCCCGGGCACGATGTAACTCATGTAATCAAACCCGTCCATACTGCCAATGCGCGGGCCGATCAAATTACCAAAAATAACGAAATAAAGTGACATCGTAATGGCGGGTGGCAAAAGTGTCTGAGGCCAGATACGGGTAAAACGACGAATTTCCTTTACCAGCAATGTTTTGAAAGCGACATAAATCAGATGCCGCGAATCCCCACTCTCAGTACGCTCCAGATCGGTAAGCTTAGTCATTTTTTTCTCCCTGGCCCGTTTTATCACCCTGTTGCACCAGATCCACAAACAACTCTTCCAGCCGATTACTTTTTGTTCGCATGCTGCTGACCGATACTCCGAGATGCTCCAGTTCGGCGAACACTGAATTGAGCGTCTGCCCCTGGTTTACGGCAACTTCGACAGCACCGTCACTATTTACATTAAATTGGTAGGTTTTGCTTAACTGTAGTTTATCCAGATCCGACTCAGGAATATCCAGAATGAAAACCTCCATGTGCAGTTTCTGTAACAAGGCACGTTTGGTAGTGTTTTCGAGAATTCGCCCTTGGTCAATAATCGCAATGTTGCGGCATAACGCTTCTGCCTCTTCCAGATAATGGGTTGTGAGGATGATCGTAACGCCCTCTGCATTAATCTTTTGTAAAAACTCCCACATCGATCGCCGCAACTCGATGTCCACACCCGCTGTTGGCTCATCCAGAATCAGCAACCTGGGTTCATGAATCAGGGCTCGAGCGATCATTAGTCGGCGTTTCATACCGCCGGATAGCATTCGCGCCTGTTCATCCCGCTTCTCCCAAAGTCCTAATGCCTTAAGATATCGCTCGGCACGGGGACGGGCCTGATGGGACGGGATTCCGTAGAACCCGGCTTGAGTCACGACAATATCAAGCACTTTCTCAAACTGATTAAAATTAAATTCCTGGGGCACTACACCCAGCTGCCGTTTTGCCGATGACAACTCAGCATCAATATCGTAGCCAAAGATTCGAACAGAACCGGATGTTTTGTTAACAAGAGAGGAAACAATACCCAAAGTAGTTGACTTTCCAGCACCATTTGGCCCCAGCATTGCGAAAAAATCACCCTGCTCTACAGTCAGACTAATCCCTTTCAACGCCTCTGGGCCATTATCATAAACCTTTCGCAAATCTTTAATTTCAAGTGCTGCTGTCATTCCATCCTCTAATTCAGTGGTTCCCCCCCTAACATGGGGTCGATTGTTTTTTTTTAAATCACTCAATCTGGATATTTACGTCCAGCTGTGTGTAATTACATTCCAGTTGGCCTATTTCTGCCTCTTGGCATACTACTTGTGAACAGTTATCCCACTTTTTGCGAAGCGCCTTGCAGAAACTCCGCTACGAGAAACTTATAATACTTAAACAATGACAATCCCGAAGACTATGCCTTATTCTAACGTTACGGCCTGCCCGGGCGGCCCGTAATAAAAAAAAGAAAATCCGGAATTGAATCCACAGTAAAATAATTTAAGGTTATTTCCCAGTATGCGAGCTCTTCCTATTACCCTGCTTCTGTGTCTGCTCACCAGCGCCTGTAGTGACAGCAGCAATTCATCCTCACCCGATTTAAAAACAGGACGTCTGACCACCTCTGGCGTTTCCGGTCTGACCTACAGAACGGCAACAGAAGAAGGCCAGCTCAATGATGCAGGAGAATTCACATACCGAGATGGTGAAACGATTTCATTCTGGGTGGGTGACCTGCTTTTGGTAGAGGGCGTTCCAGCAAAAGATATTTTGACGCCATTGGAGTTTGAGGGAAACGCTCGCGCAGATTTACAGATCGGCGGCATCGAAAATGGTTTGACTACTCATAAAATTCCGGAAGTCGAAATTACAGAAAACAATACCACCATACGTAACCTGACCCGATTTCTGCTGGTCATGAATGAAAACCTGAACGATACCGGAGAACAAGTTGTTCTGACTGAGCGAAATATCGAGCAGTTCAATGTAGCCCTGCAAACGGTTTCCGACCCGATCGATTTTACCGTATCGGAAGATGCTTTTGCGCTGAATACCGAGACAGAAACATCACCCATCAACCAGGTTATTGAACAAATCTGCTTTTTCTCAGAAGAGTCCCGACTTTGCGAAGAGCCCCCAACCCCCGAAGAAATTGCAAACACAGAATCAAAATTCAACGAAGATGGCTCAGAACGCGAAGACCTTGACGAGGACTTTGAATATCGCGAAGATCTGCAATCCCTGCGAGATGCCATCATCGAGAGTAGACGGCACCTAGACGATGTGAACACCGACTCAATCGGTAACTACCTTGCAGATCAAGCCGAAAATGCGCTGAATGATATAGGCAGTCAATTTTTTCTCCTGGATTACGCCGCGGAATTAAATGAAGGCGACAATGAAACCCGCATAGTTGAATTAAATTCCGTTGAGCTCGGTTTCGAACTGGATGGCTTCGAAGTCGTCTCGCTGAATGAAGAAATCGTTCGCATTGCGGATATCAATATGGCCGAACGCCAGTTCAGTTACTTCTCTCTGGGTACGTCTGGACAGGAAACCACAATTTTAATCAATTTCAAACGCACAGGGGATTACCGATGGTTTCGGCAGAACTTCCGTGTAATCATTGATTGATCCTGTTAACTCCATAGTACGCTTACCATCAATAACGCTGCCGATTGCGTGTCGGTTGTGTTATTGATGGCATTAATTATAGTTTTTCCGATATACCGCTGTTCCCATGCGCTGAATTTGATACTGGATCATAAACTCGAATGGTGCCAATAGCAGTTTTGATTCCCTCAAGCCGAATAAAGGATCCACAGCAAGCAAAGCCGCTCCTACTGCCTCTATGGTGCTAAGTTGACCTTTCTCCGGGGCTTTCCGGATCCGGTATCGGCCTTCTGCTTCCGGAAGGTACACACATTCAAGCGCCGACAGGAACGGGTTAATCAACATAAGCTCTCTAACGTTACGCCAAGTGCCATCTAATACGATTAATGCTCTGGACTGCGACGCTTTGGTTGTTGGTTGCAGACGGGGGTCACCCGGCATTGTCCCCCAGTCCGAGATTGGTTTGGCATGTTTCGTAGGAAACAACAACGCGACTTGAACCGCAGCGTTATGGATCAGCCCTTGCAGTTCTTGTTGATGATTAAAATCAAGGCCACGATAAACACTACACCGAGTCAGAGATAATTCGAGGATTGGAACTGTTGAAAGGGCTTTTTTAGTCTCGTCCGGGTGTTGGAGGATGACCACGGGTATTTGATTATCGATTTTAGAAATATGGGCACAGTAGCAACTCGCCAAGGGTCGACTGCAAACCGGGCATATTTTCCTGCCAGCATCTGAATCTGCTTTGCCTTTAGATGCGGTGTCTCGTTTTCGTGAATGTTTCGCCTGGATTCCGCGGGGGGTCGCCGGAATATTTTCAGAGGACACTTTTCACCATTCCGTTAACCCGTAAGCTGAACTTACGACCCGCTAACCAATCAGGCTTCGTAAATTCCATCGGCTTGAGCCTCCAGTAACTGAATAATTGGCAGGATCCACATCATACGCTCCGTAAGGCAAGCTCCCTTGAATATGGACGGTCTCGCTTTTACGCTCTTGTTCATTGTAATCCAGCAGGTCAACAACACGGGTCGATTTGAGCGGCTGCTTTTCCCGATCCAAAACGACCATTACTTTTGGCCACAACCGACGCTTGGGATTATGAGAGAGCACAATACCAACCTCATCGGTCGTGAGTTCCACCACCGTACCGGTCGGATACACGCCAACGGCCTGAATAAACTTCTCGACGAGTACTTCCTGGAACTCAATATTGCGAGCCTCATACAACTGCGCAACAGCTTGAGCCGGCGTCATCGGATCAACACCGGCACGGGGCTCAATCAATTCCTGATAGGCATCAACCAGACCTGCAATCTTGGCCAGCAAAGGAATCTGGTCACCAGTGAGTGCGTTCGGATAACCGGTTCCATTATGCCGTTCACGATGGCAGCGCACTACATTCAATTCCTGAGGCGAGACACCCGGCGTTTGCTCCAGAATTTCTACGCCGTAGTTAACATATTCTTTGTATTCTTCAAACTCTGTTTGATCAAGTTGACCCGCCTTGTTGATAATATGATCCGGCAACCTGGATTTACCAACCTGTGAGAGCAGCACCCCTGAAGCCAGCGTTGTCAACAAACTTTTCTCGAGACCAAGATGGCGACCAAATACCAACGACCAGATTGAAGCATTAATACCATGGTTAAAACTGTGGGTGTCACGCAAATGCACTCTGGAAAGCCAAACCATGGCATCCGGGTTGCGAATCACACTATCCGCCATTTCAGCAGCAACCTGTTCGGTTTCAGCAATGGAAAACGTTTTACCTTCACGAATTTTATGCGCAATACCTGACAAAACTTCGGCTACTTTTGTATGCAGAACCTTCGCGACTTTTACTTCTTTCTTAAGCGAACTCGAGACGTCATACTGGATCGGATTTTTGATACGCAGAGATTGAGCATTGTCTGCATTCTTCCTTTCCTGAACAAATACCTGGCTGGGAGCCCCCTGAACCAAAGATTTGTTTTTTTGATTACTACCCGACTCATCCAGCTCCAGGAGTTCATAGTTAAATGAACTCCTGTCAAGAGAAACATCTACGGTCACTGACTTACAATAACTGGCGATTGCTTTTATATCATCATCGCTGCGAACATAAAAACCCTGAAGTGGAAATGGGGTTTGACACCATGGTCGATCCAGATCAGAGACGTACATCCCGCACTGCAACTGACTTACCGATATTTGCTTATGAGTAACCGCCATTTTCAAGTACCTCGATCCAACTCGCCAAACCGCTTTTCTACACTTTCATTTTTAATGAAAAGACAGAAGAGAATCAATTACAAAGTTATGGGAACTTGTTACCCAAATACAGAGTTATCTTACATTCTGTACAAATGACAACACCATCACATTTTATTTGTGATGGTGTCAGGGGTGTTTTATAAATAAAAAACGTAAAGGCTATTTTTCACAAATGTTATCGGAAAGCTGAGGCGGTTTACGGTTCATATCAAATAACGGTGCTTCGATCGTTTTTATCGTATAGGGCACAATAGAATGCTTGAGATAATCTATGTTTTTTTTCTCATCACCGTCCTGATAGGTCGTGGATTCAGGCCAACAGGATACCGTTATCATGATCTCCCGCCCCAGCTCACTGATATGAGTCGCCCCGTTTGCATCCGTGACAGTACCGCACACTTGAGTAGGGCTGGATACTTCACGACCGTCTCGGGAAATATCTTTACCGACCCTGCCGCAAGCGGCAATCGCGTTGGCCTCTGTACTACATTCACTGTGGCCAGGATCCCTGAAAGTCAACTCATATTCACTGCACTGGGTGGTAATTTTAACTGGCGTTGTTTCATTATCAAACCAGATCCAGCCGGGATACTTGGCGGATTGCCATTCAACAACAAACTTTCGCTCCTCACCTGCGGAATTGCGGGCATCAAAACTCGCATAATGGGCATGATAACTCGCACACCCGGACAGCATTGCGCATGCTAAAGCCCCTCCATATTTCCAATATTTCATTCTTACCATCACCCATTTTTATAATATTTCAAAATGTGCACTATGATACAACATTGGAACCACAAGCTCACCTGTTAAGCGGCCTGCAGGAATAGAGGGCGGGAAGATAAAGGTAGAGACCTAATTGGATAGAAAGGCAAAAAAGGTTTATTCGTAGTTGTTCAAAAAGTGCAATCCATAACCATCAACACCTTTTCGTACAACAACCATATCGAGAATTGGAGCCTCAACCGGTAATCCCTGTACCTGCACCCGAACCAAGCTACCCAGTTTGGGAAACTTCTGTTCGGCAGAGATCAGCACAAACACGCCACCATCTGAGATATCACGGGTATTACACAATACCTCCCCCAAATCCTTATGCATGATTTTTACGCGGGCATTGAATGAAGTTCGATTATGATTTCTACGATCTCCAGCAGAACCCTGTTCTTCTTCTCTCAAAATACAGACCTATAAAATTGTCTTCGGGTTAGAGGCAAGTGCTACATAGGTGATTTACGTTTCCACCGATAGCTTGTGTTAGATCAATTTCACAACCTTAGAACGAGGTTAAGCTTCCAGCTCCATTCTTATAATAGCAGTACTTTTTATTCGATGTGATATGTGACTAAACTTTTCGAAACACAGTATTAAAGTTCAAACACAATATTCAAGCTCAAAGACTGTATTCAAGCTCAAAGACTGTATTCAAGCTCAAAGACTGTATTCAAGCTCAAAGATAGGAATCCGAGGTAAATTACAGCATGAAATGTTAAAGAAACTTGACAATATACGCAATTATAACAAGAATCATAATCGTTAATAATTAGAGGATCTTTCTTTCCTCAAAATCCACTTTTGATATCGCCTCTCGATTTTTCGGGCGACTGAGGTTACGACTCAAATGAAAGCTAAGTTAGTTTGGCTCCTTGGAGCACTCTCTATTGCTGCATCCAGCGTTACATCCGCATCTGAAGAAGTAAATGTTTACTCACTTCGTCAACCCTTCTTAATGAAACCGCTATTCGATACGTTTACCCGGGAAACTGGCGTAAAGGTAAATGTTGTGTTCGCCAAAAAAGGTCTGGCGGAAAGGCTGAAACGAGAAGGTCGAAATAGCCCGGCTGACCTCATTTTAACCACCGACTTGGGGAACCTTGCCCAAGTTCAGCAAGCAGACGTGATTCAACCCGTTAAAAGTAAAACATTGAATGACAACATTCCTTCCCAGTACCGTGATCCCGATGGTAAATGGTATGCACTCACCACTCGAGTCAGAGCGATATACACCTCAAAAGACCGGATCAAAGAAGGCGCTATTAACTCCTACGAGGATCTTGCCAACCCGGAATGGAAAGGCAAAATCTGTACCCGCAGTGGCAAACATCCCTACAACATTGCCTTGATCGCATCCATGATTACTCATCATGGTGAAGCGGAAGCTGAGAAATGGCTCCGTGCAGTCAAGGGTAACCTGGCACGCAAACCCCAAGGTAACGACAGAGCACAGGTTAAGGCAGTAAAAGAAGGCGTGTGTGATGTGGCACTGGGTAACAGTTATTACTATGGAAAAATGCTCATGGATGAAGAACAGTCTGAATGGGCGGCATCCGTCAACATTAACTTCCCAAATCAGCAAGATCGCGGTGCGCACGTGAATATCAGCGGTGTTGCCATGACCAAATCTGCTCCAAACCGAGACAATGCTCTAAAGTTGATGGAGTTTTTATCAAATACTTTGGCACAACGGATCTATTCAGAGCAAAACTTCGAGTATCCGGTTAACGCCAATGTACAACCTTCCGGGTTAGTCGCATCCTGGGGTGAATTCAAATCGGACAAAATTCCACTGGCCGAAATCGAAAAACATCGAGAGACTGCGGTCAAAATGGTAGACACCGTTGATTTCGATGGTTAATACCCCAACCTTACAATCCTTCAGGTGTCACTGACCCCTAAAGCATTGTGTTGAAACTGGCAGCCTGACGACGCACTTCGTCCGGCTGCTTTTTGCGTTTAAGCATTTGAGATGTCGTCATGCAAGCACAGCTCTCCGTTTCATCGCTATTATTTCTGAGAAGCAAACTTTCAGCCTGGACGGCAATCACATTTGTCATCAGCATTATCGTGATTTTGCCGATTGCTGCTGTTTTCTATCTGGCCATGTTCCCCGAAGACAATATCTGGCCTCACTTAATGAATACAGTGCTGCCGGATTATCTGCTCAATACACTTTTGCTGATGTTGGGGGTAGGAATCTGTAGCCTCCTCCTCGGAATTGGATCTGCCTGGCTGGTATCATCTTGCGACTTTCCCGGAAGAAAGGTAATGAATTGGGCCTTGCTTCTGCCTTTTGCTGTGCCTGCGTACGTCATTGCCTACGTATACACGGACATCCTTGAGTATGCTGGCCCAATCCAGGGCTTTTTACGTGATGTGTTTGGCTGGAAAAGTGCCTCGGATTACTGGTTTCCGGAAATTAGAAGTATGGGTGGCGCAATCGTCATGATGTCTTTGGTGCTTTACCCCTACATTTACATGATGGCGAAGACCTCTTTCAAAGACCAGCCTCCCACCCTGTTTATTACCAGCCGGAGTCTCGGTCGCACTGCATGGTCTTCGTTTTTTACAGTAGCACTGCCAATCGCCCGGCCTGCCATTATTGTTGGCTTATCCCTTGTGCTAATGGAAACCTTGAATGACTTTGGCACTGTTGACTATTTCGCGGTACGCACCCTGACCGCAGGACTCTATGATACCTGGCTGAATCTGGCAAACGTGGGTGGAGCCGCGCAAATTGCCGTGGTAATGCTACTGTTTATGGTGTCCCTTATTTTATCCGAGCGCCACTCCAGACGAAAACTCAAACTTTACCAAAACAAACTCAGCCCTTACGGCAAAGACCGCATCCCACTCCCTGGCATCTATGGCATTACAGCCTGCATCGCATGTCTGCTGCCAATCCTGCTGGGTTTTATCATCCCCTTTTCGATTCTGGCCTACTATGCTTTCGTCTACTTTGAGAAAAGCTGGACACCTGAGTTCGTAGAGTATGCATTAAACAGCTTTACGCTTGCCGTTGTCGCGGCACTGTTCACACTCACTCTCGGGATAATCCTGTCTTACACAAACCGACTCATCAAGTCTGGACCGATCAAAATCCTGGTCAGACTGGCCCATCTCGGGTATGCGGTGCCCGGTGCAGTGCTCGCTGTGGGCGTTATCGTACCTTTGGCGGCCTTTGACAACATTATTGATGGCTTTTTCAGAACACACTTTGACCAGTCAACGGGCCTGATATTCAGTGGCACCGTGTTTGCGCTGGTATTCGCCTATTCCGTTCGCTTTCTTGCTGTCGCGGCAGGCTCGGTTGAATCAAGTCTTGAAAAAGTCACGCCGAATATGGACATGGCCAGTCGCTCACTCGGACTGAATAGTCTTCAGGTTTTATTGAAAGTCCATTTGCCAATTATCAAAGGCGGATTGCTTACGGCTATTCTGGTGGTATTTGTGGATTGTATGAAAGAATTACCTGCAACGCTCATTCTAAGGCCCTTTAATTTTGAAACATTAGCGACATTTGTCTATCAATTTGCATCTGATGAACTATTGGAAGAGAGTGCACTTGCAGCCCTGATTATCGTCGCGGTGGGCATAATCCCGGTTATTCTGTTGAGCCATTCCATGGATACACTGCATAAACGCAGTAAAAAGAGCCTTGATGGCTAGATTCAACACTTAATCAAAACGTTGCAACAAAATCCAGAAACGTTCAAACAAAATCCAGAACAGCAAAAAGGCGAATCCGTGAATTCGCCTTTTTGTTTTCGGTTACTATTTTTCGATTACTACTTTTTCGGTTACTACGTTTTCAGCTACTTCGCTTTTCAGTGAGCTGGCTGAAAGTTAGCACCAAAGTACCGGCTTACGCGCAGCGTACCAGTCGTCAAGGCGTTGCTTGTAAGCATCTTCGATTACATTACGCTTCATTTTCATGGTTGGCGTCAGGAAGTTATTTTCGATTGACCACTCGTCTTCCACCACCGCAAAGAATTGCAGGCGCTCATGGGGGTCTACCGTTTCATTAACTTCGCTCAACAGTTGTTTGAAGCTGGATTCCAGATTCATGCGGAACGTATCATCCACGCGTTTGGCCATGGCTTCTTCCGACAGCATAATCATTGCGTGAGGTTGCGGAAATTCTGCGCCAGCAACACAGACCATTTCGATGTGGGGATGGGCAACAATCCGGTTTTCGATCGGCGCAGGCGCAACATATTTACCTTTACTGGTTTTAAAGATTTCCTTGATACGCCCAGTCAACTTCAATCGACCCAGTTCATCAATTTCACCTTTATCCCCCGTTTTAAGGTAACCATCTTCAGTGAACGTCTCGGCTGTTTTTTCATCGTCCTTGAAATAGCCCATCATGGTAGCGGGGCTCTTAACCTGCACCTCTCCCGCTTCACTGATGCGAACCTCAACCCCTGGCAATGCTTCACCAACATAACCGATACGGCTACGTCCTGGCTTCGTCATATGGGAATAGGCAAAGTTTTCCGACATGCCATACCCTTCCAGCAATTCAAGGCCCAACTTACGATACCAGCCCATAATCTCTTCAGACAAGGGCGCAGATCCACTCCCTGCGAATTTAACATATTCCAGACCCAAGCCCTTTAATACTTTCTTTTTGATTAACTTGTTAATCAAAGGCAGTTTGAGCAGTCGATCCATTTTCTCTTTAGGCATTTTCTGGAAGATGCCAGACTGGAACTTGGTCCAGATACGCGGAACAGCCAGGAACAATGTAGGTTTCGCCCGACGCAAATCCGCGACAAATGTATCCAGAGATTCTGCGAAGAAGAGGTGGAACCCTTTGTAAACCGACCCCATCTCCACTACAAATCGCTCAAATACGTGAGACAGCGGAAGATAGGACAGCATGCGTTCATCAGAGTGGATATCCAGTGCCTTGATAACACCTTCAGCGGAATACGCCATATTGAAGAACGATAACATAACCCCTTTAGGCTTCCCGGTACTGCCCGAGGTATAAACAATCGTTGCCAGCTCTTCAGACTCCCGAGTCACGTTTTCCTGCATCGGCGGGAATTTGGCAACAATATCATCCCAGGTTTCATAATTGTTCGGCGGACTAAGCGGATAAGATACACATGGCAAATCATCCGGGATACCGGGCTTCATCGTGTCCCAGTCATCGAGTTTACCCACGAACAATAACTTAGCTTCACTGTGATCCAGAATATAGGATACGGTCTCTGCGTTCAGCGTCGGATACAGCGGCACGGAGACGTGACCTGCCATCCAGATCGCCAGATCGGTCATGATCCAGTGAGCACAGTTTTTCGATAATATGCCAACTTTACTTTGCGGGGGCAGGTTCAATGACTTCAAGTACGAAGCCATGCGTCGAGCTTCGCCGATTGCCCGTTGCCATGTATATTCGACAACGACACCATTGCCCATCGGTTGAGTGAAATAGATGTCTCCCGCTTTCGCCTTTTCCCAGTGATAAGCCCGGTCAAGGGGTAGCGCTAAATTCGTTTTCTGCATTTCCATTTGAGTTTCCTTGCCTCGTTGTTCTGTATTTATTGAGGTTTATTTTTAAGTTATTGTATTTCTGGTCGCGTAGCTCAGTCACGCTTCACAACTCAGAATTGTTATTTTTCTGACATGATAATAATCGTCCTACTAGACCTTTTGAATACTTTCACCACGACATTTTTGTGACATACCTTCGAATCTGAGCAAATCAACGTCGTTTTATCCTATTTTAACTGCCTTTTTCACGTTTTACCGCCCTCGTCCTTGACACAGGGTGCGATCCTGTCAATTCTTAGAGCCCAAGGTGGATAAATACAGAATAGCAGTACTTCAAAATCACCAGACATGTATAATAATTAAGCTAAAATCAAAATAATCAAACTAAAATTAAAACAATGACAATAAATTCCATGAATATGCCGAACCAAACCCAGTCCGTCACTCGTGACAAGCTTTATTGCAAAAAATGCAGCCGAGGCCTGATGTTTCCTGTTATCGAAGAAGGGGAAGCTGAATACACTGAAAACTACCAATGTAATAATTGTGGACATGTCGCCACAATTCCATCAGTGCTGATTATCGTTAGTCAGCTTTTTACCGGTATTGTCGGGGGATTATTCTCGCTGGTACTGTTTATTGAAGAGCTGGAAACACTGATGACCGCATTTCAGTTTAATATTTCCGTTAGCATTGCAACGGATATGGCGCTGCTCTCAATCGCTCTTATCTTTATCGCCGGTTTTACCTTTACGGTATTTCGGGCAGTACGGGATATCCGCAAGCGTAAATCTTATCGAATCCCTTTGCATTGATATCACCAGGGCTTTAACGGTCAGTTGATGTCACTAAACTGACATGCATCAAGGATTAAACGTGTCCGGTCTGGTACTCTCTGGCCTGCCATATGAGACGTTTACTCACATCCTGGTGAGAGGGCTGTGCTGTGCAGCCCTTATTTTCCTTTTCCCGTTTAAAAGCCGAGTACAGAGAGCCACCCTTTCAGGGTATTTTTGACCGTGTCGGCGCCACCGGTAACAAATACAATATTGATAGAAAACGATACAATAATAATGAAAGACAGTAGCCAGTATCCCAATCTGGAATTCTGCTTTGTATTCACGTCATCATCAATCGAACGCACAATCGTCGGCTCCCAGTCTCGTTCGGCGACCACTTTACGCCCTTCAGATTTCATTACCGTAAGCTCTGATATGACTGCATCGACGCTTTGCATGCGTTTTTCCGGCGCGAGGTCCAACATTCTCAGCAGCAACGCCTGAAGATTCTCCGGAAGCGCAATAAACGCTCGGCCACGGATCAGTTTTTTATCTTTGAATTGGGGCACAGTACTGGTCAACATATGCGTAAATATCGCCCCTAATGAAAAGATATCTGAAAGTTCTGATGCGGGCTCCTTGGTATTCATACCATACCAGTTTTCCAGATCATCCCGGTGATAATGCTCATTCAAACCAAAGTCGCTAATTTTCGCGGTTCCCTCCTCAGTAAACAGAATATTGCTGGGCCTCAAATTACCATGCACCATTCTGTTTTTATGGGCAAATGCCAAGCCACTACAGACATCCAGTGCAATATTCAAAAACGAATCAATTGAAAAGTCTTCGACCAACTTATCCTGAAGACTCCCCCCTGCAAGATACTCCATCACAATAATATAGATATCGTCTTTTTTAGACGTGCCACGAATATTGATAATATTGGGATGACGAAGCTGACTCAGAATTTTCGCTTCTTTATAGCCAGATGCGGAAGCAGGCCGCTTTTTTATCACTAGTAATGATTGCGTCTGTGTATCTTCAAAAAGGTGCAACGAACCGAACTGGTTTTCCTTAATGACATCGAGCAACGCAAATTTTTTGCGAATATCGGATAAGCCTTCCCCTGCACTACGTTGTTGAGCCAACTGCAGATGCTGGCCCTGCATTATCTTCAAAAGCTCGTTTTTGATAAATTCTACACTGCCTGGTCGCTCTGTCGGAGATACTTCCAGGCATTTCAAAATGAGATTTTCCAGCGGCCCTTTTAGTTTCGCTTCGTAACGAGAAGGTCGCTCCAGGGGTTGCCGCGGCATCACACCGGTGAACACCTGAAACATTAAAACCCCCAGAGAATAAATATCGCTCTTTTCCGAGGTTTGCAAAGCCGATTCGTACTGCTCAGGGGCCATAAACCCTTCAGTCCCCAGAATCAAATTAGACTCGGATTGACGCTCGGTATCATCTTCAAAAAAGCAGGCAATGCCGAAATCAAGCAATCTCGCGTTGCCTTCGGCATCAATAATCACGTTCGCGGGCTTTATATCACGGTGTATCACACCGGCCTTGTGCGCATAAGCCAGCCCCTTACAAATCTGGATAATCAAATCAATTTTGCGATTAAAGGGTAATGCACCGGCACGGATCGCATCCTGCAATGTTTCTCCCTCAACATATTCCATAACAAATACAGGACGTCCCTTTCGGGTATTACCTTTATCAATTACGTGAATAATATTGGGGTGATTCAGCCTTGCAACGATGAGTGACTCTTTTTGAAAGCGCTTTCGCACCTCCGGGTGACTGGATAATTGCTTCGCGAGAACCTTGATTGCCACCGGGCGATTTAACGATACCTGTACGCCACGATAAACAGAGGCCATTCCGCCTTCGCCAATTTTTTCCTTATACTCGTAACGTCCTTCTTTCATAGTTTACCGGATTGCTTTCTCTTAACCGAAAAGTTCAGGCCTGGGGTTTGTTTACGCTTCATATTCAGGATCTGTTGACCAAGAATTTGAGGAGCGTCAGGGTGATATTGTCACCGCCCCCCGCATCCAAGGCTTTATTCAACAAGATGCTGCATTTTTCCTTGATCGATTTATCCGCGTCTTGCAGAACTGCCTTCATTTCCCCGTCAGACACTTCACCACATAAACCGTCCGTGCATAATAACAAGGTATCATTCGCCTCCAGTGAGCCCGAAATCGTGTCAATGCGCAACAACTCAGGTTCACCACTGCCAACCGCATGCATCAGTAAGTGGCGCATGGGATGCCGGAATGCCTCCTCTGGCTGTAATTCGTTATCTTCCACCATTTGCTGAGCATAATTGTGATCTTTCGTCAGTCGATAAAGGACGCTACCATTCCACAGATAGGCCCGACTGTCTCCCACCCATGATATTTCATAAATATTATCCTGCAGTCGACACACAACAACCGTCGTCGCCATGCCACTATAATCCGGGTCAGCCTCAGCCACTTTATGCAATGTATCATGTGCATCCATAATCGCTTCCTGCACAGAACGCCCCTGCCGAACCCTGCGCTCAACGGTTTGAACGACTACTTGACTGGCAACATCACCATGACCATTACCGCCTACGCCATCGGCAACAATCCACAGCCCCATTTCCTGGTTTTCCGAGAAAAAATCTTCATTAGCTTTGCGAACTTTACCAATATCAGACAAGGCAGCTGATTCAATCATTACAAACATCCATTACATTTCATTGCTAACTCTCAGTATAGGCAACATAAAGTTATTTACCTATTTGTTAAGTATTTGTTAAGGGCATGCATTTTGATCCCCGGCTGGAAAACAAAACCTTCGTATTTTTTGTGCATAAATCATGGGGTTCCGTAACATTTTTTCGGCATTTTCTTCAACTTTTGCAACAGACGGGACTATACTCTGTGTAGTGCGTGGTGACATCCAATACGATTACGATGAACCGACCCGCAATTCATCTCAGAATATTCAAACTCAACAGACAGGTTCAGTGAATGCTCAAGCTGCAATTTAGAGACCGCAGGCAGGAGCCAGTATGGCTGGCAGACGAGACCTTTACGATTGGCCGTAATGGCAACAACAGTCTTGTCATTAATGCCCCTGAGATCAGTGACAAACACGCCGAGATATCCCAGCTAAATGGGAGTTTAACGATTCGGGATATCGGTTCATTAGGCGGGACATTCGTTAACGATCAGAAGATAGATGACAGCGCCACACTCAAAGCCGGTGACGTCATTAAACTCGGCAATGTCGAGTTGGAAGTCATCAAACCACACCCCGGCGTTGGAGAAGAGACACCGACTGCACTGCACAATGCAGAAAGTGAATGGAAAGTAGTCGCAACAGCAAGCTGGATGAACAGTCAGCAATTCGATATTCAGGGCACCATGGTCATCGGACGGGAATCAACCTGCGAGATCAATATCCCTGTAGAATATTTGTCCCGGCGCCATGCAGAGCTTTCGATTCAAGGCGGAAAACTGGTGGTGCGTGACCTGGAATCAGCAAACGGTACCTATGTAAATGGCCGACGGGTGACAGAAGCCACACTTCAGGATGGCGACAAACTCAAGTTTGATGTTCTGACATTCACCGTGAAAGGCCCGCAACATGATCCGAACAAAACAATTATCCGGCAGGTAAAAGACTTCAAACCCCAACTTGAGCAGGCCCGCCAGGAACAAGCCCGCAAAAAAGCCCAAACTCAACAGCCTGCCCCTCCTCCGGCTGATCCGGCAGCGGCGACCGTTTCAAGATCAGGAGCTGCACGTCAGACATCCGAGGGCCGGTCAGGAAGCAACTGGGAAACGCAAACGGCACCACAACACAAATCGAACAACACCATGCTGATGGCACTTGCAGTTGTCGTTATTGGTGCTGCTTTAGCAGGCATTGCATACGTACTATTGCCCTGAGTTTATTCAACGGTCAATCAGACATAAAAAAACCGGTGAAATGCACCGGTTTTTTTATGTCAGTCTAATTTGCAAACTCAGACCGCCTTGGCAATATGTACCATATTTTTAATCGGCGGGAAAATGGAATAGGTTTCTTCCAGTTGATCCCGAAATTCCTCGGGACAATTGATATAGAACAACATAAAATCCCTTTTGGTTTCTATATCATGGGACTGGGATGAAAAGACCAACAAGTCAATGACTTCATTTTCATCCGTCAATCGAAATCGTCGCTTGTATTTTGCCCTGGCATGGCTGGCAAGACGCTTAAGATAATACACGGTGGTTTGGTTTAAAATGAACATATAAACGCCCCTCGGATAGACCCTCTGCTTTACGCATTCAGTATCCGCGCCCAGACCCAGCACGCACGCCTCAAGCTTAAAAGTGCCACTCGAGCTACTGAAATTGATCTTTTTATTCTGATTACAGATTTATCGTGACTATTTGATACTATTTTTAGACGAAATTAACGTCAACAGCAAGCACTTGATAAGAAATTTAACAATTCTGTTGTAAACCAATGTTAAATTGCCAAGTTCACAAGGTTAAGGTTCCTAGGGTCACCGCAGCTTAAAATATACAACCTTATTCCGCACCACAGCTGTTGATCGTCAGAACTATGACCCATAAATCACTTTGAATTACATTTTTGCTTAGTTTTGAAGCCTTCTTTTTCCACTCAGAATGAGAACCACACTGGCCCTCCAACCACATATTCCCGTTATTGATGTCATCAAATACAGGGAGCGAAATTCGAGTTTCAAAATTCTCCGCTGCAGATAGCTTTTCGCCCTTTAGCAGAAAAGGAGATTTTGCCTCTTTACTACTATAAATCCCATCCAGTGCTATCAAATGTTGTGTTTGATTTTTAATCACCAACTTGGCTGGATACTGAATATCTAACTCACGATGAGTATCAACATTACAGCCATATAACGCTATAAGTAGAAAAATACATAGTAAATTATTAACCATCAAATCTAACACTCGCTAGCCAAATTAGTGACTTTACATCTTGCTCACTCGCAAAAACTCTGGAATAAAAATTATAGGGGCGTCGTCCGTTGTAGTATTTCATAAGGTCAATCCCCCCTTGACTCGGGTAAGTTACTCCACCATTAGCTGACGTTTTAGTTTTTTGAGTGAGAATTGACGAGCTACCTTTATGGCTGTATGAATATTTATCACCGCCATAGGCAGATAAAATCTCATGCCCGATTTCATGGGCTGCAGTTTCGGAAAATGCAATATTTGCATCGCTTCCAGAAATATAATTCCAGCCATTCGAATATTCAATCCAACCTACATTGTAAGCTATTCGCTCGGGTACAAAGTTCCCAAAAAATGAATACAGACCACGCACACTCCCAGGATTACTTGACCGCAACCAACTGCGGTTTGTGTTATAAAAAACTTCAATATCATCCATAGCATTTTTTGTGGAGTGAATTGCGTTAACCTGCACGCTATATCTTCCTCCAGGTTAGCGGTTGCTAGAGTGAAATATCCGTAGAACCCCGACAAAGTGAACATTTTTTGATCTAAATTATTGCCTGGTTTTTTCCTGTTGACTATAAAGTTGTCTTAGCTTCAAAAGCAGGTTCTGGTTATGTCTTTCCGACCTGCTGAAAGCTATTTGAGGAAAAATAACTACAACCCAAGATCAGGAATCATTACCGTGCTACCATCATCCTTACAACAGCTTCACCTACTCGACTTTAGTACCTTAACCGATGCGCAGCTTTTATTGCTTGAAGAGCTTGTATTACGGCGATTCAGTCCGGAAGCGGACTGCGATGATTTTCAACAACTACTTGCCATGATTGATTCTGCATGCCAACAGCGGGGATTAACGCAAAAACGAAGTTCAGGAGCGAGTGGCGCACCACGCAAGGTGGCTTAACGTAAAAAGTGGCTTAACTTAAAAGCCGATCAGGCTTATTTTCCGGCACCAGGGTTTGTTAATGCATAACAAATCCTGGTGCACAGCACGTATATACCGTTATTGGCCGTCTTCAGCCAACGCCTGTAATTTGTTCATATGCGGTTTTATCGCTTCAATATCCGCTGGATCTGCGCCATTGGCCATATTTTCCATTGTTTGCATGGGCTTGATGTTCTCCATCATTTGCTTCATGGCCTGTTTTTGCTGCTCAGAGATGTTCGGATCATTCATCATCTGCTGCATTTGTTGCTGCATTTGATCCTGAAACCCACCACTCATTTGCATTGCGTTAGCCATCAGTGCTTTCATCGTACGGGTCATCACATCAGCCCAGTCCTCTACTGAATCAAAGTTGTGCTTTTCGACAATATCTTCCACTTCTCCATAGGCATTCATGGCCTTGATTTCCGCAATGATTTTATCCGCACTCATATCGCTCATATCATCATCTTTGTAATTCATGCGATTTTTGTTTTTATCCGCCCACACCTGAATTTCTTTCATTGAGGCAATCAGATTATCGATAACTTCACCATTCAACGCAGTTTTTGCCGCAGCATTAACACTGATTGTCAGTAGAACCAATAGAACACTTTTGACTATAAATTTCATTTTCATTCCTTCCCCTTACTAAGACTGTTTAATTTTTGACCATTTTTAACATATTTCAATAAGTTCAGCATTTTAGTTGAAGTTTAGGTCAGCTTATTAAACTAACCACTTGCCTCAAAACCAATTTTGGAACCCAGTTGTAATGCTCCTGTTATTAAGCGCAAAAGGATATAAATCTCCCTCAATCCGTTATCTATACTGATTTTTGTAAAGCAAGGTAACAGGCCTTTCATTTTCGTTCTCTTGCTGAGAAGTCATCTATTCACTCGGCGCTGATGGATCAGCGCTCCTTTTTAATTCTCTATATAAACGCCAAATACAAAATACAGTTTACTCAATTCCTGTAAATCACGGAGTGATTATCGTATTTAATTTTTTTGACCTCGAGTCATAAACACCATAATATACTGTATATATAAACAGTATAAATGGTGTTTATGAACTTGGAAGCACACACTCTACCTCAAATATTGGCTCAAACAGATCGGGATAAAAAAGCCCTGAACAAGCATGAAGAGCCCACATCAATCCGCCAACTCTTGGACAATACCACGCTCTGGCGGGGCTCCAATACCGAGACGCCCCAATCCTGTGTGAGTACCGGCATCAGGGATCTGGATGCGCTTCTGCCTGGTAATGGGTGGCCACAATATGGCGTGTTTGAGTTACTTACCCCAGGCTCAGATGAAATACGCTTTACCAACAAGCTACAGGAAACCGGCATTCAGCTTCTTTTGCCCCGATTAAAAGCCATACAAGAGAAACGCTGGATACTTTGGGTTTCGCCGCCTTACATTCCCTACGCGCCCGGCCTGGACTTCCATATGGTCGATTACCGCAACGTACTGGTTGTACATTGCCGCCCACATGAACAGCTTTGGACGATAGAACAAGGCCTGAAAAGCGGTGCCTGCAGCGTGGTACTGGGATGGCCGAACCAGCATCTGAGTACGGCACAACTGAAGCGCTTGCACCTGGCCGCCATTACCGGGAAAAGCCAGGGTTTTTTATTACGCCCGTCCATTCACGCACAGAACCCTTCACCCTGTCCGGTCAGGATCGAAATATGCCCAACAAAACCACCCCGTTCATGTAACAGTACAAATACCCTGGAGATGACACGCAATTTCAATATTAGCGTAAAAATTTTAAAACGGCGGGGCGCCTGGCCCTTGCTTTCCCCACAACAGCTGACGTTGACGACCTACCCTGTTTCAGAACTGGCGCAGTGCTAGCTGACGCGGTTTTGATTGAAATAGTTTTGGAGTACTCAATGCTTTGGTTATATGCCCACTTTCCCACCCTTGCTCTGGATCTGTACAGTCGAGGCCAAACTCACCAGCAAGCAATGGTTATTGTTGAGCACTCGCCACAAAAAGCGGGCCATCAGGTTCTTATGGCCAATAAAGAAGCCAAAGAGCACGGCATTGAAGCAAACCAGGCACTACATACTGCAATAGCACTGAACCCGAAGCTTCACTATGCCGAGTTTAGTCCGGAGAGGTGCCTGCATGAATTGCAAGCACTGGCTCAGTGCCTGTATTACTACTGCCCTCAAGTCGCCATTTTTCCCCCGGATGGTTTATTACTGGAAATCGGCAGCCTGAAAAAACTACACCAGGGCAGCGAAAACATCTGGTCTCACCTGGGCCAATATTTTCAGGAACAGGAGCTGAACCATCATATGGCCATCGCACATAGCCCAAAAGGCGCCCGGCTACTGGCACGAACTCAACAGGGAAGGCTCACGGAAGACCGCGACACAATCCAATTACTGATTCAGCAATGTCATTTAACGGACTGTGAGCTGCCCGGGAAGTGTGCGGAGACAATGCTCAGAATGGGGTTGCATAACGTACAGCAATTAATCCATATACCTGTGACCGAAATCAACCACCGCTTTGGCCCGGAAGTCCGCCAGCAACTCGATAAAATCCTGGGGGTCAGCCCGGATCCTCAACGCTATTACACCCCACCGGCTTACTTTGATCGCCACCTTGAACTGGTTAGTGAGGTAGAACACAACGGCGCCCTTCGTTTTCCGCTGAATCGACTGTTACAGGATTTACAGCAATACTTGTATCTGGGGGCTTTTGCCATTGAGTGTATACGGATCAATCTGGAACACCGGGATAGGCCTGCAACGCAAATCGAAATCCATACCGCCCAGCCAGAAACGCAGCACACAGTACTGCTACAACTTGGCATACTCAAACTGGAACAGATAAAACTCACCGCCCCGATAACCGGTATACGAATACGGGTGGACCACTTGATCGCGCACAGCTCGGATCAACACGACTTGTTCGAACAGGGCAACACCCCGGAAGAGGCTCGACAGTTTATTGCCCGGCTTGGTATTCGTCTCGGTAAAGAAAACATTCACCGGATACAAACACAAAACGACCATCGACCGGAATTTGCACATGTCGAACAAGCCTACCACACCTTTAAGCCATCCCCCCTGCTTTCCGGCGATAACTATCCCCTTTCACCACCGCGCCCTCCCTGGTTATTGCCAACCCCGCAAAGCCTGAATTCAGTTCTCGGACTCAAGCGCTGCGGACAAGACACCAATACCAAAAGCGCCCCAAACTATGCTGAACAAATTGTTGACCTGAAACAACATGGCCTGGAGATTATCCTGGGCCCGGAGCGAATCTATAGTAATTGGTGGACAACCGCCCCTGTCAACCGGGACTATTATGTTGCCCGCTTTCCAGAGGGGGCAATCGGATGGATTTTTCGAGACTCATCCGGTTTCTGGTATGTACACGGATGGTTTTCCTGATTGTGGGCTCGACTTATATGGATTATGTTGAGTTACACTGCCTGACCAATTTCTCGTTTTTACGCGGGGCCTCACACCCGGAAGAACTGGTTGAACAGGCCATCACCCTCGGCTACAAAGGACTGGCAATTACCGATGAATGCACACTTGCCGGTGTGGTCAGAGCCCACGCGGCATTAAAACAGAGGCAACAGGAAAACAGGCAGCCACTCCAGCTCCTGATTGGCACAGAACTTTGCCTGCAAGATTACAACGGGACATTTATTATCCTGGTCACAGACCGGGAGGGTTATGCAGAGCTTTGTCGCTTCATTACCCTGGCCCGCAGAGCCGCTTCGAAAGGCGAATATCAGGCCGACAGTCAAATGTTGATGGACACCATAAAGCGCAATCTACTGCTCTGGTCTCCGCCCTACCCCTGCTCGCAGAAACTCGATGGACCTTTTACAGATAACAGTCCTTTTACAAATAACTGTCCTTTTACAAATATAAAGTTTCAGAACGCTTTCAAAGGGCGTAGCTGGTTGCTGGCCGAACGCTTTCTGGATAACAAAGACCATATTTATCTGCATAATCTGAGCAAACTGTCCGAGGCAACCCAAACCCCGATTGCTTGTGCTGGCGATGTGCACATGCATATCCCTGGGCGAAAGCCCTTACAGGATGTCCTGACCGCAACACGGCTTGGAGCCACCTTACAACAGGCTGGCAAAAAGCTGCATGCAAATTATGAGAAATATCTGCGCAGCCTGACAAAACTGGAAAAAATTTATCCGGAAGCATGGCGCCGTGAAACAACGAAAATTGCAGCCCTATGTCACTTTAGCCTTGATGAGCTTCGCTACGAATACCCCAAAGATCTGGTACCGGAAACCTTAACGCCCACCCAATATCTGCACCAGTTGGTCAGTACCGGAGAGCTGCAACGTTTTGGCGAGCACACACCGAAACCAATCAAAGCGCTTATCGATAAAGAACTGCAGCTGATTCAGGCGCTGCACTATGAACATTATTTCCTCACCATTTATGACATCGTTGCCTTCGCTAAACGTCAAGGCATTCTGTGTCAGGGGCGTGGATCAGCCGCGAACTCTGTGGTGTGCTATTGTCTCGGTATTACCGAAGTTGATCCCACCAAGATTCATTTACTGTTTGAACGCTTTATCTCCAAAGAACGCAATGAACCTCCGGATATTGATGTCGACTTTGAACACGAGCGCCGGGAAGAAGTCATCCAATACATTTATCAACGCTATGGACGTCACCGCGCGGCGCTGGCAGCAAGTGTCGTAACTTATCGGGGCAAAAGTGCTATTCGGGATGTCGGGAAAGCACTCGGTCTGGACTTGGCTTACCTGGATCAGTTGGTACGCGCCATAGACTGGCGGGATAAAACCCCTCACTGGTCGGATCAGTTACGTCAGGCCCTTGCAATCGGCACCCTGCAACAAGACCAAGATAGCGCTCCGACACCCGGTGATCATCTTGTCGAATTGGTAAAACAACTCGTCGGTTTTCCCCGCCACTTGTCTCAACATGTTGGCGGTTTTGTTATCGCCGCCGACAACCTGGACCGGCTGGTTCCTGTAGAAAATGCCGCGATGCCTGAACGTACGATTATCCAATGGGACAAAGACGATCTGGAAGCATTAGGCCTGTTGAAAGTGGATGTTCTGGCCTTGGGCATGTTGAGTGCAATTCGCAAAGCCATCGATTATACCCATGCCTATAAAGGCTTTCCCACTTGCCTTGGCGATATTCCGGCGGAAGACCCGGAAGTCTATCTGATGTTACAAAAAGCCGATAACATTGGTGTTTTCCAGGTCGAATCGCGGGCTCAATCCAATATGCTGCCACGCCTGAAACCAGCCTGTTACTATGATCTGGTGATTCAAGTCGCCATTGTCCGTCCGGGCCCCATTCAGGGCGATATGGTACACCCTTACCTCCGACGCAGAAGCGGCCTTGAAACCCCGACCTACCCCACTGCAGAAATAAAAGAAACACTGGAGCGCACGCTGGGTGTTCCAATCTTTCAGGAACAGGTCATCAAACTCGCCATGGTTGCCGCAGGTTTTAGTGCCGGAGAGGCAGATCAATTAAGACGTGCCATGGCTAACTGGAAACGCAATGGAAAACTCAAACCGTTTCAGCAAAAACTCATTGAAGGTATGACAGCGCGCGGTCACTCTGCCGATTTTGCCCAACGTATATGCAACCAGATTAGCGGGTTCGGAGAATATGGCTTCCCGGAATCCCATGCAGCCAGCTTCGCCCTGCTGGTATACACCTCATCATGGTTGAAATATTACGAACCCGCAGCCTTTTGCTGTGGCCTGCTGAACAGCCAGCCAATGGGTTTTTACTCACCATCACAACTGGTTCAGGATGCAATACGACACGATGTCATCGTATTGCCTGTCGAGATTAACAGCAGTCATTGGGATCACCATCTGGTACCGGGTTTAAAGAATGCCCATGGCCAGCCAGCGATTCGCCTCGGTATGCGTTTAGTCAAGGGCTTGCCCCAGGAAGCCGTAAAACACCTGATACAAAACCGTCCTGATACAGGCTATCCGTCATTGTCTTCAATCCATAAACACTCCGGGCTATCCTCACATGACCTGGAAAAACTCGCAAGCGCCGGAGCTTTTCAAATACTCAGCGGTCACCGTTATCAAGCCCGCTGGGATATACTGGAACACCACAAGCCTATGGCACTGCAGCCCGCCTGCAACACCTCCAGAGACAGCACCTCCAGTGACAGCCACAACAGTCTGACGAATAATCAGGTTGCTAATTATTGTTTACCTGCCCCGTCCGAAGGGGAAAATATACTTGAAGACTACACCAGCCTTGGCCTGACTTTGGGAAAACACCCTCTGGCAATACTCAAACAAAAGGGTTTTTTCAAACATTGCAAATCATCCCGGGAACTCTTGAATGTCCCTCATAAAACCCTCGTCCATGTTGTTGGGCTCGTTGTCGGGCGTCAACGACCGGGAACGGCTACCGGGGTCACCTTTATGACATTGGAAGATGAAGCGGGCAGCATTAATGTTGTCGTGTGGCTTGCAACAGCCCGAGCCCAGAGAAAAGCACTTTTAACATCACAATTAATGCAGGTTTCAGGTCTGCTGGAGAGAGAGGGCGATATCATTCACATCATTGCCGGACGCATGATCAACCTGAATACCTGTTTACAGCATATTAGTGAACAGGCATCCTGGAAATTGAAATCGAGGGACTTCCACTAGCACAGATAATCAGGGCGTATTAACCGCACCACTACTGGCCAGGGCTTTGGCATGATAGGGAGAACTGGTCCAAAACAGCACCTTCTCCAGAAGTTCTTCCTGTTTGACCGGCTTGGCAATAAAATCATTCATTCCCGCTTGCAGGCATTTTTCTTTTACCTGCTCCTGGACATTCGCGGTGAGCGCTACAATTGGAAGATTGCGATCCCCCAATTCATTGCGAATTCGATAGGCTGCCGCATAGCCGTCCAATACAGGCATATGAACATCCATTAAAACAAGATTGAAATTATCCTGACGCACTTTTTCGACCGCCTCATGCCCGTCTGAAGCAATTTCTACCTGCATCCCCATGGAAAGCAGGAAATCCTCAACGATAACCCGATTAACCTCCAGATCATCAACCAGTAAAATTCTTCGGTTGGAAATATCAGCCGCTAACGTCTGCGTTGTCAGGGGAACTTCATTACTGGATACCAGAGAGAGATCCTCGAGTACAGGAAGTTTGGCTCTAAACGTAAATACCGTACCTTGCCCGACCCGACTTTCCACTCTGATATCCCCTTGCATGAGTTTGGCTAAATGATTCGAAAGCGCCAAACCAAGCCCCGTGCTTCGCGGCAGCCCGGATTCACTGCCCTCACCAAGGCTTACAAACGGGGCAAAAAGCATATCCACAATCTCCGGCGCTATACCAACACCGGTATCGGACACACTGACCAGCACATAAGCCTCCGAGTCGATAATGTTTTCTTCCTGAAGCATGATCGAAACCTTGACCTGTCCATTAAATGTAAACTTCAGGGCATTTGATACCAGGTTAAATACGATTTGTTTAAAGCGCAGCGGATCTGTTCGAACACAAGTAGGCAAAAATGGATCGACTTCAATGTCGAAGGCAATCCCTTTCTCCTCAAACTTTTGCGCAAACACCGAATTCAATTCCGGTACCAACGACTGCAGACGACAAGGAATAGGATTCAGATCAAGCTCATTGGTTTCCGCTTTGGAAAAGTCGAGAATATCGTCCAACACACCCAGCAGTGAATTGGAAGCAACATGGATATCATTCATGTACTGGCTGACTTTTGGTGAATTCGGGTTCGACTTGACCAATTCACTTAACCCCACGATGGCATCAAGGGGCGTTCTGATTTCATGGCTCATGGTTGCCAGAAACTGGCTTTTCCCGGCATTGGCTTCATCGGCTTTAGCCTTAAGCGCCATAATTTCCTCGGTGCGTTTTCTAACCCTTTGTTCCAATTCAACATTCATTGAGTTTATACGGGTTTGTATTTCGTCGCGCATGAGCAAACTGGAGTTGGATGAATCAATGAGCCGATTCAGTTCGACAGCCAGAAGTTTAAACTCGCCATAAAGCCCATCATCACTATTAACTTTCTTTTCAATCGGGTGAGAGAACTCTAACGAATCAAGGAAGCGTAGCAATTTAGTCGCCGGTAGCGTCAATGAACGGTAGAAAAGTAAAAAAAGCAGAAGCGCCAATAAGGTATTCTTGACCACCCCGGCACATAAAACAATAACCGAACGCTTGAGAAATGCGACACCGTCAAGATGAGGATCCGAATAAATCACCATCATCCCGACCAAACGTTGCTTCTCGGGGTTTGCACCATACAGCGGGATCTCGATTTCAGACCGCTCACCAAATAACATGGCTGTCGCCCAGCGAAAATCACTGATCAAAGGGTCTTTTTTCTCGGTCGCGACAACCTCCCCTCCGTCTGAAACCAGTTTGACTTCAGTGATTTGTGGATAGGTGAACAACCCTTCGATAATACGCACGGCTCCAATCCGGTCCAGATTCCAGACCGCTTCTGCAGCTGGCGCCGACGCGGTTTGAATAATCGACCCCAGCGTGGCTTCAAGCTCATGCTGCCGGATAATATAATCGTAGGCAATTTGCGCCAGACTAATAAGGATACCCAGCCCGCAGGCAACCAGCACCGCCATTTTCACCTGTCGAAAAGCAATTTTTTCTGTTAGCTTGAGTGGCATTATCATTCCATTCTTGTTTTGTCTATTAGTGTAGCCCGGATTTATCAGAATAGCCTGATGACTCAATAGAAAACAAAGGGATTTAGGAGAGAAAAAATGATCGAAACAGACGGTTACATCTGCAGAAAATTCATCGTGAAAGGAAAAGTACAAGGTGTGTGGTTTCGGGTTTCCACCCAACGACAAGCCCAACAACTCGATATTACCGGTTACGCTAAAAACCTGGCAAATGGCAATGTTGAAGTGGTCGCCTGTGGCAGCGCCACTGCAGTGGAAAGACTGATGCAGTGGTGTGCGACAGGTCCGGAACTCGCTGAAGTGGAAGCATTACATGAGGAAGTGACTGAACAACAGGAATTTCCCGGTTTTGCAACGCTTTAAACGACTCGGTCAAGCCCGAGTCTTTATCTGAACTGTAATTGGCGCTGAACTAAAAATAATAACTCAGCTCCAGTTGCACATAATCATCCTTGCGCAAGGGTGTAAGTTTGTAGTCGGGTGATGGTGCTGCCAAAGATTGCAACATTCCGGGTAAATCATCCGGTACAGCATGCCCACCGGAGAAAATACTGCCCTCCAGGGTCATCTTGAATCGTTTACCCATCCGCCTACTGGCCTCAATAGAGTACATCACTTCATTCGTTTCAGGATCCCAGATGCCCCCAATGAGCGCTTCAAGGGAGGCTTCATCATTCATCGTCCAGCGCCAGCCGACGAACCAGTCATTTTCAAATATCGATGGCCCGCGGTCACCGCGATCATCGAACAAATACTCAACAACCCACCCCAAATCCGTCAAAGAGCCAAACAAGCCGACTTGCGTGTACTCAAAGCCGGTAGTTAATGCCGAATAGCGATCCCCTGATCCACTCCGGGTGATCCCTTCAAACTTTAATAGCAATGATTCGTAAACATATTGCGCTTCAAGTCCGGCTTGATCGATGGTGTGATATACCGGGATCAATTGGGGGTTCTGCAGATTTCCATTGAAACGCAACTCGGGTTCACGTCCGGTACCGCTGAAATAGGAAAAGGCAAACTCAAACTGACCGATGTAATTAAAGTAACGGACCGCAAAATCAGTATGCCATTCTTCATCATCATGGGCATAGATTGCGTTGTCAGTATCGATCGGTAAAATCGGGCCGAACCGGCCATCTACATCAGGGTAAGTTCGTTCACGGAAATAAGGTAAAGCGAAAAGATCCAGATTACCCCACCCTAACTCCAGTCCGAGTTTGAACATCGGCTGACCAAGCTTATCTTCGCCATCCGGATGTTCAACCCAATCTGTCTGATTGACAATATCGACGAGATGTTGTGATTCGGTCACTCCCCAAAACACACGCCCAACACCCAGTTTGGTCTCCCAGCCTGTACCAACATGGGTCCAGAGGAGATCTCGAACATCAAAGTGGGTTCTGTTTTCATCATTTTGATCCCAACGACCAAACAGCGTCAATTCAAAGAGGTCGTTCCCGGATTCCGAGAGGTAATCGATCTCCGGTTGCAAACGGACAGAAACATTGGCGTTGTCTTGTTGTCGGTACCCCTCCTGGAAGAAGTAACGCCCTTCAAGCCCGATTACGCCCTTGTACCAGTTCGCGCTGGCAAACTCATCACTCCCAAACATGGCATCTTCAAACGGATTAAATCCAGGCGGAGGTGCTTGTCTCGTGGTCTTCTTAACCACGTCCTTGAGCGGCCGGTTTTCTTGGCGACGGGCAATTAATTCTTTCTGATTCGGCTCAACTCCAGCAATAAATGCTGCAGGATGCCCAATAACAATTGGCGGAAACCCACCCACACCCTCAATCGTCCAGAACGAAACTTCTTTTTCACCCGCAGTTGCATCAGGCGTTATTTCCACAACGGCATTACCCGGCATCGTTGCCCAGTTAATCGTATTGGGCGAATCTTTCGGGGTTAAAACCCAGCCATCAGGATGGAGTATTTTTGCTCCGTCCGGACGGGTATTTGGAATAATGACACCAACTTGCTCATTTGGTATGGTGATCGCAAAGTGATTATTTGCCGCCAGTTCAACCGCTGTTCCGGTCATGTCCGAGACAAAACGCAGCGCATCAAAAGGCTTATTACGTTTATCTTTTAAAGTGAGGTATTGACCACCGGTAATCCGTGCCAGCTTCTGGTAGAAAAGTTCGCCTTCGTTTTCGAACTGCAGGATATTGACCCGTATCGATTTACTCCGAAGAGCAGGCGCGATGTTCTTGATAATATAGTCTTCGAGCAATGCATCTTTAATCGGACTGGACGTTGCTACAGGACCATCCACGATCAGCACAATATGAGTCTCAAGACCCGGCTCGGCTCGATTGATAAACGCCACCCTCTCCAGTGCATCCCGAACATTTCGAATCGTTGCAGTTGCTCTGAGATAATCAGGTTTCAAAATTGACTGGCGATCAAGATGCAAGAGCTTACCGTATTTAACCGGCATATCCACATAACGCCCGAAAGTCCACACACCGAAATAGTCATTATCATCGAGCATCAACGTACCCAAGGACTTAACCAGCATTTCCCGAACATTATAAGGATCATGACCAGCAATCGAGACAGATGCGTCGACGACCACCCGGATATCCTGTGCGGGTTCATCTGCGAGTGCGGAACGGATTCCGCCTGGCACCATCAACAGTGCTGTCACCACAATACAAGCAGTACGGACTATTTTCTTGTCCAGCCACAACAATTTCACATCTCCTTAGACATCATCTGAGCACCCGCCCAGATTACACGATAACGTATTAATCAAAATAGCCTGACAGCTTGAGCCCAAACTGAACGCCACACTCCACACTCCACACCAAAGCCATTAGCGTTTGCTAGATCCAGGTTCCGGACCAAGTGTACAGCTGTGCAATAAAAGATTGAACTCCCCTGACAGCCCGGACGGAAACGTGGTTTGACTCGAATTGCCGTTTTGCTTGAATAGAATAGTAGCTGCGGCGGTATCAAAGTACCAGCATGGGACTGGACATCAAAAACAACCGAAACCAGAAACAGACAAAACTACAATCTTATCTTCCTCTTAAAATCAGTACTTTACACAAAGCGCCATACTGTATATATTCTCACTATCTGTATATTGATTCAGTACTTTGACAACCCGCTTGTTAGCCAGGCAAAACACTCTTTTATCACGGTTTTGCTACCACAGGATTAAATTTCAAGCCAACAGGGTACTGAACGAATCATTCAGGGAAACGCTGCAACGCGCTAAGATTAAAGACAGAAGAGTGAAGTCTTATGATTAAACTAACCAAACGCCAGTCCGAAGTTCTTGAACTCATTCGAGGTAAAATTGAAGAAACGGGATACCCGCCAACTCGAGCTGAAATAGCGACTGAACTCGGCTTCAAATCGGCAAATGCTGCTGAAGAACATGTGAAAGCACTGGCCCGGAAAGGCGCAATTGAGTTGGTGCGTGGCCGCAGTCGCGGGATTCGGTTGCCCGCTGAGGAAGAAACTCAAGGCATTCCCATTGTCGGACAGGTCGCGGCCGGTAACCCGATACTCGCGACTGAGAACATTGAAGACTATTGTCAGGTGCCACCAGAGTTTTTCAATCCTAAAGCAGATTACTTCCTTCGAGTAAAAGGCACCAGTATGAAAGATGCTGGTATTCTTGACGGCGATTTATTGGCAGTACACCGAACCCAGGAGGCTCGGAACGGCCAGATAGTAGTCGCTCGACTGGAAGAAGACGTAACCGTTAAACGTTTCAAAAAAGAAGGTAACAAAGTACTGCTCATCGCAGAAAATGAAGAGTTCGACCCGATTGAAGTTGACCTGACGAGCGCGCCGCTGGTTATTGAAGGACTGGGAGTTGGTGTTATCCGACGCTCTTGAATTTTGTGCTGCTTTGAAATTGCTCTAACGCTATTATTAGCGATTAGCACCACCGAAAAATGTTATCTTGTTTGAATCTACGGTCACAAACCGCTCAAAGATAACATTTGTCGGCGCTATGCGCTCACTAACGCTTCCTTCTGCCTAGATCAACAGACTCGTATCAAAAGGCTCAGTGAACAGTGTGGCTCTCCGAAGACTGTTCCTCTATCTCGGCCATTTCACGGGACAATGCACCAACAGCCTGGATTCCCGCGTTAATCATTTCTTTTGCTACCATAACATCATTTTCACGTAAAAAGTCTTTTGCTTCCTTAGAAAAGGAAATGGTAACAAGCTTCTCGCCAGAATCATCAACTTTCTGAAGCGCAAAGTCACCATTTGGAAGCTCTACAATTTCAAGATAAGATGCTGACATAATATATCCCCTGTATTCGGCCCCGGACCGCGACGACTTAACTGCACACTTGTCCGGGTACTGTAAGTGATAACATTCGAAGAAAACGACTCCCAACGAAGAATCAATATTCTTGATTGTTTTCTCTGAGTTGCTGCTTATGGCGATTCAATTCGGCTAAGGCCGTTTGCAAACGATCCCGCCAATCATTAAAGTTTTGAGGCGTGTCTACAGAGTTCGTGCCCGCCACGCCCATACTTGCACTCGTTGCGATTAGACTGGATTGCAATTCGCTATCCACTTCCAACCCGCCATCCGATGGTTTCCGAGACGCTGGGCTAGTAACCTGTCCATGGAGAAAAACCACTTCATTAACCCACGAACCGGGGCATGAAGCAAGCTCCAGCAAAAACGTTATTTCAGAAAAGTCGTGGCTCAATTCACGTCGGATTTGTTCTAGTGTTTCATAATGCCGCTTCGGTACTTTCAGCCCGGCTGCAATTTCGTTAATCAACCCACGCCAGGCTTCAAATAACAGCAATGTAGTTGAATGTGCCAAAGCCTGGAGCTGAGGTTCTCCCCCTCCTGCTTTTGCATCACCGGACAAAAAACCGGACAACATGTCAATCTGGAGACGACAAAAGTACGATTTTTCATTGGTATATCGCTGCCATAAAGTTGGTGTCAACCAATTTTACTCCTCTTCATCATTCATGATCTGACATCAAAATGTAAAGATGCCCATATCTAAATCATACAGGACACATAAATTTATGCCACGTCTTAATGTTAAAAATACAGCACAAAGGCCGAAACTATACTATCATTCAGTTAAGTTAAAGTATCATTCAGTTACGATTATTGCTGAAACAGGCTTAGCAATAGCGAACGTAGACACAGCGAAACTGATCAAATAATAACAATCCGGTTTGAGTGGCGTAGCATTTCATTAACGTATCTGCAGGCCCATCCGGTTATCCAAAATAATAATTTACTCGACAATAAATCAAACAGTTGTAATGGGAGGGTGAGTTGAACACCAGATTTCCAGGCTTGGTTAGAAACTTAACTTTGAGTTTAACAATTGCCTGCGCATCGAGTGCAGTCGCTAAGGTAAGTGAACAGGAAGCGAAGCGCCTGGGTTCAGATTTAACCCCGACCGGCGCACTCGCAGTGGGCAATGCTGCAGGCACTATTCCTGCTTGGACAGGCGGTATCACCGAGCCTCCTGCCGGTTATAAAGTTGGTGACTTCCACCCTTCCCCATTTCCTGGCGAAACAACGCTGTTTACGATCACAGCACAAAATTACAAGGAATATGCCGAGCACCTGACTCCCGGACAAATTGCACTATTGAAGCAGTATGATCCGGGCTACTTTATTCCCGTATATAAAACCCACCGCTCAGCGTCCTATCCGGACTGGATCTACAAGAAACTAAAAGAAAATGCCACAGCAGCAATTTTACTGGAGCATGGCAACGGTGTAAAAAATACGATTGCGACCAGCCCTTTCCCAATTCCCGAGAACGGCGTAGAGGTCATCTGGAATCACACGCTCAGATTTCGTGGCGAGCAAGCAGAATCCCGTGCTGCCTTTGTCACCCCGACACAGGATGGCTCATTCACCCCGACCATCATGGACTACGAGTATTACTTTACCTACAGCCAACCGGGGATGGAACTTGCCGACATTGACAACAAAATTTTCTATCTCCGCATCAAAATCATGGCTCCGGCAAAACTGGCTGGAACATTGAATCTGGTACATGAGACTCTGGATCAAATTCGGTCGCCAAGAAAAGCGTGGCGCTACGAAGCAGGGACACGCCGCCTGCGCCGCTCTCCAAATCTGGCCTACGGAACAGACTTCCCGAACGGTGCCAGCTTGAGAACCGTCGATCAGGAAGATATGTATAATGGCGCACCGGTACAATACACATGGGAACTGCTGGGTAAAAAGGAAATTTATGTTCCCTACAATGCCTACAAGCTCCACAGTGGTGACCTGAAGCTTGCAGACATCGTCCGCCCCAAACACATCAACCAGGAACTGACCCGTTATGAGCTCCATCGTGTCTGGGTTGTAGAGGGTGTGCTTCGTGAAGGAATAGGTCACGTTTACGCAAAGAGACGACTCTACTTTGATGAGGACAGCTGGCACATCCTGCTCACGGAGGAATATAACTCTGATGATAAGTTGTGGAGAGTCTCAGAAGCACACACGATAAACTACTACGAAGTCCCCACAGTTTGGACTACGCTGTCATTGACCTATGACCTGAAGTCTCAAAGGTACTTAGCTGATGGCCTGGACAACGAATATCGTCCTATAAACTTTTCACCTGATTTGAATATCAAAGACTTTACGACATCGGCTGCGCGGCGAGAAGCAAAACGTTGAGCCGATCAAACTGCTTGCTTAACCATACGGAGAACAGCAAACCGTATAAACTTTTTTAAAACTGCTAAAAATAGAGCTACCCGACTATGACTACTCCAGTCCTGATTTGCGATGATTCCACTGTGGCACGCAAACAGATGGCACGATCGCTACCGGACAATTGGGATGTCGATATATCATTTGCTGAACATGGAGAGGACGGCTTGAAAGCCCTTAAAGCGGGCAAAGGTGATATTCTTTTTCTTGACCTGAATATGCCGGTAATGGATGGCTATGCTGTGCTGGAAGCCATCTGTAAACAGGATATCCCGACCATGGTTATCGTGGTTTCCGGGGATATCCAGCCTGAAGCAAGGGAACGGGTTAAAAAGCTTGGTGCTATCGACTTCATCAAAAAGCCAGTCGAGAAGGAGCAGGTCGCTAAAATCCTCACGGATTATGGTCTCTATAGTCCGATGGCAATATCGGGCACGGAGGGCAGCCCGGGTACAGGAAACACCTCAGACACCCCGCAACAGTCACCATCTAAACAAAAAATCACCCAGGCACTCGCGTCAATGGGTCAGGTTGATTTGAGGGATTGTGTTCAGGAGCTTGCCAATGTTGCCATGGGACAAGCTGCTGACTTACTGGCCAGGCTGTTGAACGTATTTGTTGTTCTACCCATCCCGAAAGTCAATTACCTTGAAGTCAGTGAGCTGGAAATGGCGCTTTCCATTTCGACAGAAGACAACACCTATTCCGCTGTGTGCCAGGGCTTTATCGGATCTGGTATAGCGGGAGAAGCACTCCTGATATTCAGTGATTCCAGCTTCACTGACATGGCCAAACTGGTTAATTACACCGGTGAAATCAACAGCCAGGTGGAGTTGGAGCTGCTGATGGAGGTCGCCAGCATTCTGATCGGTGCCTGCACGAATGGCATTGCACATCAGCTGGATATTGCTTTCAGTGTTGGCCATCCGATGATTCTGGGGCAACATATCAATGTTTCGGAGCTGATTAGAAGCAATGCCGGGCGCTGGAAGAAAACCATGACAATTGAAATCACCTATGCGATCGAAAACTACGATATCTCTTGTGACCTGCTATTGTTACTTACTGAGGACTCCATGGATAGCCTCGAACGCAAAGCCTCATATCTACTGGCATCGTAAATCGTTTACCAAACCCGGAGCAATTTGAGTCGGCATTATGACAGAACCCCATTTGGACATAAAAGAATTCCACTGGCTGATGGACATGCTACAAACCATTGATGTTGGCCTGGTCGTATTGGACAAGGCATACAACATCCAGGTGTGGAACAGTTTTATGGAAAATCACAGTGGACTGGTGCCAACGCAGGTTAAAGATAAAAACCTTTTTACACTCTTCCCATCCATTGACGAAGACTGGTTTAAACGAAAGGCGGAAACCGTTTTCCTGTTAAAGAACCGGTCTTTTATCGCCTGGGAACAAAAACCGTACCTGATGCGCTTCAAAAATTACCGCCCGATCACCGGCACAGAAGCGTTTATGTACCAAAATGTCACCATATCCCCCCTGGCGTCAGCAGATGGGCAGATCGGCCATATCTGCATTATAATTTATGATGTCACCGATATCGCCAGCAATCGCAAAGCACTGGAAAGCGCGAACGCCGAATTAGCACGCCTGAGTCGGACTGACCGTCTCACACAACTGTTTAACCGGGGATTTTGGGAAGAATGTCTGGTTAAGGAATTTAATCGATTCCAGCGCTATCAACACACCTGCTCGTTGATCATGTTCGATATTGATCATTTCAAACGGGTTAACGATACTTACGGGCATCAAGCGGGGGACGAAGTGATCAAAACGGTATCGGAGGTACTGCGCTCCTGCCTGCGAAAAACAGATATTGCCGGGCGCTATGGCGGTGAGGAATTTGGCGTGATACTGGTGGATACAGACACCGAAGGCGCACAGATTTTCGCGGAACGGTTGCGAGCCGCCATTGAGGCACTGACCGTGCGCTACGAGACCACGACAATACGATTTACAATCAGCCTCGGCGTGAGTGCTTTGGAGCTCGGCATTCCGAACTACAAAGCCTGGCTTGAGCGAGCGGACCAGGCACTATACAAGTCAAAGCATCTGGGCAGAAACAAGACAACGTTGTTTGTCCCTGAATAAAAGCGATCCCTGAGTAAAAACTGTATCGGAATGAAAGCTGTACCGGTATGAAAGCCGCTCGCCTGAAGACTTCAGGAAATTAAATTAACGACTGGCTGTAACTGTATACCAACTTCCATGGTCTCAACAATAACGGTCTTGATGATAAAGCCCGCTACCCCGGTGAACAGCCCGATAAACAATATCGCCATGCCGAACTTGCCAGCTTTTGACTTTTTCGCCAGATCAAAAATAATAAATGCCATATACAAGATCAATGCACCCACCAGTATGGTGGTCGAATAGTTTGCAAACTGCTCTTCTGTCATAAAAATCTCCTCTTTACAGCGCCGGCTATTATATCGACAATCTTTTTTATTACAATTCGGCTATTGAAATTTTACACAAATGCACTATTCACTGAGTGTCGTACCCCTGCACTCGATTGATTAACACAGGCGTTATCTGATATGAATTACTGGATCATGAAATCCGAGCCCGACGTTTTCGGGATTGATGATTTGCTAAAACAGCCGGATAAAACGGCATGCTGGGATGGTGTGCGAAACTTTCAAGCCAGGAACTTTATCAGAGATGAGATGCAATCCGGGCAGCAGGCATTTTTCTATCATTCAAGCTGCAAAACCCCAGGTGTT
Source organism: Oleiphilus messinensis (assembly GCF_002162375.1). Lineage (GTDB taxonomy): Bacteria > Pseudomonadota > Gammaproteobacteria > Pseudomonadales > Oleiphilaceae > Oleiphilus > Oleiphilus messinensis. The sequence continues at coordinate 3,502,500 of NZ_CP021425.1, forward strand.
GCGGGCATTGTGGAGATCTGCAGCGCAGCCTACCCGGACCCGACCAGTCTGGACAGTGAACATGAAAACTTCGACCCCAAAAGTGTTACTACGCCACGATGGTTTGCGGTCGATGTCCGTTTCGTGAGTAAATTTAAACGAATCATAACACTTCCGGAATTAAAATCACTGAGTGCATTCGCTGACTCGCCGCTAACCCGAAGAGGGAATCGCTTAAGTATTCTACCGTTGACTGATGAGCAGTGGTCAGCCGTTATCGCTGTCGAGTAAAGAACTATCGACAATTGTATTGGTGTCACTTTTCAACCAGCGAATCAGATCATCAGGTGCGAATGGCCAACCTAGATCATCAGCATAGCCTTCCACATAAAGTACAGGTATACGGATACCATACCGTTCAACCAATTGATCGTCATCCGCAATGTCTTTTTTTGTCCACTGAATGGGTAAATGCTGATTAACTTCACGCAGGACCTGTTCTGCCTGTTCGCACAAATGACAGCCTAAAGTCGTATACAATATTATTTCCGGTTGCATAAAGATTTACTTCTCCAGTACATTAGACCTGTTTGATGCCCCTGCTATGATGTACTCGCTCAGGGCCAGCTTGATTTAAGATAACTTATTGATTTACCAGAACTGACTAACATTTACACAATAGCCAACATACCTAGTGAAAAATCACTGAAACAAGCTATTCTAACATTACAGGCAAGGCCCGACATCACTCATCCTGGATACGATTACGACTGACAACCGGGTTTTCGGGCATTACACTCGGACTTAAAACAACACTTAACATTAGTATCAAGACTTTATATGCTATTTAAAAATATTTTCTTCTACCGCTTTACCAAACCTTTCCAAACGACTCTGGATGAATTTGAAACCGCACTGGCAAGCCATGCAGCAACACCAGTGGGTCCTCATGAACATTTTCGCCTGGGCTGGTCTGCACCACTGGGTAAAAACGGTCAACAACTGGCTCACGCCACAGCGGGACAATGGATGATCTCACTTTGCAGAGAAGAACGTCTGTTACCTGCTTCAGTCATTAAAGAGACGCTTGATGAGCGTGTGCAACTGATCGAGGACGAACAACACCGGAAAGTTCGTAAAAAAGAGAAAGACGAACTGAAAGAGCAGATTGTCACCGAATTGCTGCCCAGAGCATTCAAACGCTCACAGTTCACCTACGCCTACATCGATGCCCAAGCAGGATGGTTGATCGTTAACGCGTCTTCACCCAAAAAAGCGGATGAGTTAACCAGCTTCCTGCGCAAGACCCTTGGCTCCTTGCCGGTTCGCTTCCCAGAGGTCAACGTCGCTCCCAGTGACACCATGACAAACTGGTTAAGCGGTTCTGGCGACCTGCCTGCCTACATCACACTGAACGACGAAGTGGAATTGCAATCCCAGTCTGAAGAGAAATCAGTCGTGCGCTGCAGAGGCATGGATCTCGCGGGTGAAGAACTACAAACTCACCTTAAAGCTGAAAAACGTGTGGTTAAACTGGCAATCGAGTGGCGCGAGCGCCTCTCATTCGTGCTGAATGAAGACCTCTCGATTAAACGGCTGAAGTTTGGTGATTTCGTCGAAGATAAACTCGGCGAAATGGAGCTGGAAGGTGCCGCAGAGAAGTTTGATGCCACTTTCGCCATCATGAGCATGGAACTGGCTGAGTTTTTGCCAGAGTTGCTGGAAGCTCTGGGCGGGGAAGACCGTTCAAAATTGATCGACGAAGCCGCTTGAGTTCAGTCTTGTGTTAACGTACTAGATCAATCACTACAGATGCCGCACCTGCGACGGCATCTGTAGCCACACCGGTCAAGCGATACCGAGCTTGGCTTTTTGCCATTCGTCCGACGTTTTATTCAGCGGCAAGCGCAGATCCATCACCTCTTCTTCATGATTAAATTCAACCGTGAAGCCAAGTTTTCGGGCCAGCTTCAACATCGGTTCATTTTCCGGCAAAACCGAACCAATCATTTCCACAGTGCCACGACTACGGCAATACTCCACCATCTTATCCATCAGCAAGCGACCCAGCCCCTCACCTTTCATATCATCACGAATAATCACGGCAAATTCAGCTTGCAGATTATCCGCATCCGTCCAGGTTCGCACGACACCCAGTGTCTCGTCTTTACTCGCACTGTCATCACTGACGACTGCGACGAAAACCATTTCCCGGTCGTAGTCAATCTGGACCATTTGTGCTAATTCATCGTGGGAAAAGGATTTGCGATAGTGAAAGAAGCGGAATCGAATCGATTCCGGTGACAATTTACTGTGAAATCGAACATGGGCAGGCTCATCTTCACCCCGAATGGGCCGAAGCTCTACTTTTCGACCCGAACGTAAAGTGGTCCACTCTCTCAGCTCTTCAGGATAAGGCTGAATCGCCAACCGAACAGGCGCTGCAATTTCCACGGACATATCAACCGCTACGACACCATCTCGATTGAACAGCAATGGCAGGATTTCAAGCCCTTTGATCTCCGGAATATCAATCACCATTTGACTCATGGTAATCAGGGTTTCACACACTGCACGAATGTCCTGTTCAGGCTGGTAGCTGTATTCTTTAAGCAGTTTATACATGTGCGTTTGACGGAGCAGATCCCGCGCCAGCACCATATTAAGCGGTGGCAACGAAAGATGACGATCAGCCATGACATTGACACTGGCCCCTGCTGCTCCACACACAACAATGGGTCCGAAAACAGGGTCACGGGTAATCCCCAGGCTGAACCCTAACCCACCGATATGCTGATGACTCTCATGCACGGCATAACCCAGGAACGCACTTTCCGGAAAGTGTTCCTGATACTGCGAAAACAATAAACTACAGGAGGCAATAATCGCCTGCTCATCATTCAACCGCTTTAACGTTGCCTTATACCGGCCACGTCCGGTTTTCTCTTCCAGAAACGGATAGCTGCCCCGGTCATGCAAAAGCGTGACATTGACGGGTTTACCAAGCGATTTAAAAACCCTGACCACTTCTTCAACATCACTGCAATACCAGCTCTTGACCACAGGAATACCGTAATCGGAAACAATCTGACGGGCTTTTTCATTGGCCAGTGTTTTAAAGCCTTTCTGTACCGCTTTCGCCACAATCTTTCGTGCATGGGAACGATCTACCGTATGATCGGTATAGGACGATGGTGTCTCACGCAGCAACTTCTGGCTTCGATTGTGATTGACCTGGTGCATAAATGCCTGAATCGCTTTTTCAGGGGACGAAAAAGTGGGAATACCCGCCTCAAAAAACGCTTCCCGTGCTTCTCTGATCGTGCTCTGGCCCAGCCAGCAGGTAAACACATTCAGCCGGGATCGTCTTGTCTTACGGATTATGGAATCGGCGATTTGCAGACTGTCCTCGGTTAGCGAAGGCGCATACATCACCAGAACATTAGACACCGTAAAATCTTTCTCCAGAATTTCGAGGGCATCCTCATAGCGCTTCGGGCCCGCATTGTAATCCAGATCAATCGGATTACGGTGATTCCAGTACGCTGGCAACATGTCCTCAAATGCAGTCAGACTTTTCTCTGAAAGCTCTGTAAGCTCGCCGCCCAGCGAAGAAAGACGATCGACCGCCAAGACCCCCGGCCCAAAGCCATTGCACAATACCACCAGATGATCCTGCTTGATCGGTTTCATCCGGGTGAGGGTTTCCAGCGCATCGAACATCTCATCAAGACCCTGAACCCGGAGCACCCCGGCCCGCCGCAACACAGCGTCATAAATATCATCCCCGTTGACAATGCCATCGGGTAAATCAACAGGCTCCCACTGGGACTCCGGGACACGACCGCTTTTAACGCCAATCACAATTTTCCCCCGGGACGCAGCACGTACAGACGAGATAAATCGTCCCGGATTGGAAATCGTTTCAAAATGCAAAAGAATGGCTTTGGTATTTCTGTCTTGCGCCAAATAATCGATCAGGTCATCCGGGTCGATATCAATCCCGTCCCCTAAAGTCAGAAAATGGGAAAATCCGACGCCGCGGGCAAATGCCCAGTCAATCACCGTGCTGGCAATCGTACCTGACTGGCCAATAAAAGCGATTTTGCCCGGCAGCACATTCATATGGGCATAGGTAGCATTGATATTACGGGAAGGTACCATCAAACCGATGGTATTCGGCCCTAAAATTCGTATACCAAATTTGCGGGCGATTTCTTTAACGGAATACATCAAAGGCCTGCCACTTTTGCTGTGAGTTCTCGACAGCCCCCCGGTTAAAATGATCGCCGTGCGGACCCCCTCTTTGGCCAATTGTTTAATCAGTCCGGGAACCGTTTCCGGCGGTGTGCATACAATGGCCAAATCAGGTATAAAATCGAGCTTGCTGACTTTGGCTACACATTGAATCTCGTGAACCTGCTCATATTCTCGAGAATTAATCACAATCAATTTCCCGGGATAATGCGATGCCAGCAGGTTTCGCAGCACCATCCCGCCTAAATTTTGAGGTCGCTCGGATGCGCCAAGAATACAGATAGAATTGGGGTTGAAAAGTGCGTCGAGGTAACGGGTACTCACGCTAATGTCTCCGATTGCCGGTTTTTTCGCTCACTATACGGATATCGCTGGCTGAATGATTGATATTGATCACCTTTTTTATTTTTCCCGAGTAATAATTCAATCTATCGGATCGTGCGGTGCGACAAAAGTATAGCGAGAACACCATTGACTCAAAGTATGACCTGAATCATATTAATCACTTACTTATCGATCATATGATGATAGTCATGATTTCCGGAACTGAATAACAACTCTGGTAAATTAGCGCCGTGCCTAAAAAAGCACCAGCTCTGCCACACTCACAGCTTGCCAAAAAAAGATAAAAAACGCTTATGAAAACTGCTCTCTTTTCCCATGATGACTGCGAACTTCATGATATGGGATGCGGTCACCCGGAAAGCCCCGCGCGCCTGACCGCCATCAAAAACAAGTTGCAGGACACGCGCCTGATGCAACAACTGGATTATATCCGGGCGGAAGAAGTACAACGGGCCCATGTCGAAAAAGTCCACCCGGGTACCTATATTGATCAACTTGATCTCATGGTGCCAGAAAAAGGCCGGATTATGGCCGATCCCGATACAGCGATGATGAAACACAGCATGCGTGCGGCAAAATTGGCAGCCGGTGCGGCAGTGCAGGCTGTCGATGTGGTTATGTCCGGGCAGTACGACACCGCTTTCTGTGCCACACGGCCACCGGGACATCATGCAGAACGAAACAAAACCATGGGTTTTTGCTTCTACAACAACGTTGCCATTGCCGCACGCCATGCCATGGATCTACACGGCCTGGAACGGGTGGCCATTATTGACTTCGATGTGCATCAAGGTAACGGGACGATTGATATATTCCAGAATGACCCGCGGGTAATGGTCTGTTCCAGCTTTCAACACCCCCATTATCCGAACAGTCACTACACCCTGCTCCCGGATAATATTGTCAACACACCGATGGACGCTTATTCAAAAGGCATTGTCTTCCGCAATAAAACGGAAAAAGACTGGCTCAACCGGTTACAAAACCACAAACCCCAGTTAATTCTGATCTCTGCGGGTTTTGATGCCCATAAAGATGACCCGATGGCCGATATCGAGTTACAGGAATCAGACTATCGCTGGGTCACTGAAATGATTATGGACGTGGCAAAATATTACGCCGATAACCGGGTCGTTTCCGTGCTTGAAGGCGGCTACAATTTACAGGCATTAGCTGCCAGTGTGGAAAGCCACCTTGAAGTTTTGTCGGGCTGTTAGTGTATCGTCCTATATAAAACGGCACGCAAATGCCCTTCTGACGCCTTAAGGATTTTTGTGTTTAACGATGTAAACCATGGTGTCCCGCTTGTACTCATCCTGCATTTCTTCAAAACCGTGGAAAGAGTTATTGGTTTTCAAAAACCCAAATAGCGAGTTTGGCTTGTAGGGGGCTGTAAAGAATTTATCGAATCCTTCATATCTATGGTGCCTGGAACCCGAACACCTGAACGCAGCATCTTTCGGCGCATAAACAGAAGTGCCCAAATGCACATGGTCTGTATCTTCCGGGAGATACAGCATCATGGTCAGTAATCGTGCCGGGCTATCAGTGTGCGGACCGATTGAGTAGCCTTTTAAATCCCGCATAAACATGGCTTCAGCAAACACGTTAAGATCCGTTACCCCGGAATTCAGAATAATCTGCTCGAAACGCCGAATAATCGAAACCATTAACGTTTCCGAACAAAACCATTTTCTGAACTCATCCCAGAATACCCTTTTTTCATCAGACTTTAACCGCTCCAGCCCAGACTCCAAATGCATCACGAAGCGATTATCGTATGTACTTCCGCGAGTTCGTCCTGTTTCATTAATCGATATCAATTCATCACCGACAGGTTTCATTGCCATCATTTGCCGGTAATAATCATCGGGAAAAATATTCTCAACATAAAAATGCGGATAAGGCTCAAACCGAATATCCATGTTTGCAACAACAGACTGCATGTGCTCAAGGGGTGAAACAGCGGGTTGCTTACCGTGTTGATGATTGGGGCCAATCACAATGATATTGGCATCTGACGCGGTATTTGTAGAAGCTGCACCAGACGAAGTGTGCTTTGCCTGACGCGTTGAATTAACGTTATTCAATTGAGCGGATTGCGCTTCTGTATCATTGAATACTTCAAAACTGATACCGGATTCAAGCCGGTAAAAAATGAAGTTACCCACCCCCTTGAACGTCCCTTCCTGACGGATCGCGACTCCCACTTGTCTTTGGTCAAATACAAAGCCGAGCTCCGCTAATTGATTAATCAGAGATTGGTGCTCGGGCAAATTGGTATTCAGCTCAACCAAAATCGACTTAAGCTTCGGGTTTGATATCGCATCGAGTGCGCCCTGCAAAACGCAATGTTCCAAACCATCTACATCAATCTTGATATGATCAGGTTGCGGTATCACGCCTTTTGCAACAAGTTCATCCAGCTGAAAGGAAACACACCCCTGAGCCAGATGCGTGGAACGCTGTTGAAGATTGAAATCAATATCCTGACCGAATGTATGACAAGAGCCCCCCAATCCAAAGGTGCTCAGATACAGCCGGTCGACCTTGCTTTCATCTGTTAATGCCATACAGAACGCAACACACTTGTCCTGAATCTGGTTATAAACGATATTCCGATTCAACAGCGCATAGTTCTGTGATTCGGGTTCAAAGGCATACACTCTGGCACCCATGCCTTTAGCCGCCAATACGGTATACATGCCCACATTAGCGCCAATATCCACGAGCACATCATTTTCCTTAAACTGTGAAATCCAGACCACGGTATCGGGCTCTTTAGTGTAGAGGGATTCTGCCCGCCATTTCACCATATCATTAGAGGCTTCATAAATCAGCTCGGTGTCTCTGAATGGCACCTTGCAAACCGCGATTTGGTTGTTACTCATATACAGCGTTCTCCAGGGGATTGTTTCTGCAGTTGTAGAAGCACACTAGTAAAGATAGCAACCGTTGTGCCAATCGTCAGTTTTTTTAAATAAGCAGTACTTTGTATCGGCAGGGAAAAGCGGTTAATTTTTTCCGCTTATCAATTTACCGGTAAATTGGTCGTACACTTTGAATGAACTACAATGATCATGCAATCCACTGAAAAGCATATATTAAATTTCCATTTTTTATGCGTGCCAATATTTTCCAGAGTTCATAAAAACCAAGAACACTTTAGGATCACTAATGGATCTCTCTATCGACCAAGCATTAGACCTCGCGATTCAGTATCACCAGCAGGGGAAGTTAAACGAAGCCAAATCCATTTACGAAGCCATATTGAAGAGTAGCCCGCAAAACCATCATGCTTTAAATTTACTGGGCGTCATACACTTGAGTGAAGGTCACATTGATAGTGCAATACAATTGATAAGCAAATCACTAAAAATTGAACCGAATAATCCCAGGGCCTTAGTAAATCTAGGCCTTGCACACGACACTAAAAACAACATCAAAACAGCTCAGGAGCTCTACCAACTAGCTCTGCAACTTGATGCCAACATGCCTGAGGCGATCCTAAATTTGGGAGGATGCTATTTCAATAACAAACAATATGATCTCGCACAATCTCAGTATGAAAGACTTCTGAAACTCAGTCCGAACCATTCAGATGCACTCAATAATTTGGGAAAGATTGCAGAAAATAAAGGCGCTACAGGGGTTGCTGAGAAATACTATCGAAGAGCGGTGAAACACTATCCAAAAAATTCGACAGCGCTCGTTAATTTAGGCCACCTTTTGGTTCAAGAAGGTAAATTCGAGAAAGCGCTTCCCTATCTTAATAAAGCGATCGAAGCAAACCCTTATTCGGCTTTAGCTCATTATAATCGTGCTACAGTTTTACTACGGTTGGGTCAGTTTAAACAAGGCTGGTACGACTACGAATGGAGAATTATGAATCGTGCCGGACGGCGCTATCTATTGAACCCAGCTACTCGAGCCCAACTTCCCGCTCCAAGCACGCTCATGCCTATCGAACTTGAAGGTAAAAAGATATGGTTCCTTGGAGACCAAGGCATAGGTGATGAATTATTTTTTCTCCGTTTTATAGACCGGCTAAAATCAAGCGGCGCGATTCCGTTTGTAAGCATCAGCGAAAAATTGGAACCCTTAGTCAAGCGCTGGGGACACGTCATACTATCAAGTGAAAATAGTTCCGACACTGCCATCGACTACATCTTCTCGCTTGGAGACCTACCTCTGATTACAGGCATGTCGTGCCATTCGGAAATACCCGGGTCTATCCAGATGTCACCACTTCAAAATAAAATCGATCAAGTCAACCAAGACCTGGCGAAAATGCCCCGACCATGGCTAGCAATTACTTGGGAAGGTGGGACTCGAAATGACGAACGACAGCTACACAAACATATTCCCTTGGAGCAACTACTGAACAGCATTAGCCAATGGCATGGCAGTGTATTAATCGTACAAAGGGAACCAAACAACGAGGACATTGAAGCCGTCAAATCCATGTTTGGTAATCGAATGTGCGATTGCTCTGAGATGAACAATGATCTTGAATACGCTCTGGCTTTGCTCAATCAGATTGACAGATACATTGGTGTAAGTAATACCAATATGCATTTACTTGCAATGACAAATGGTACAGCCGATGTATTGGTACCGCTTGAGTCCGAATTTCGTTGGATGGCAAAGGGTGACAAAACTCCCTGGTTTCCAGATTTTAATCTCTACCGGCAATCCAGTGACCATACTTGGAACACTGCATTGAAACAATTGAATAAGAAGCTGTTGAATAGCTAAAATCGAGGTTTTAACTATATTTGTATCTATTGGGTACAACAATTGCTTAAACATTAATTACTGACGGTTTTACCACACTCATGCTATTCCAAAAAAGTTAAATTTGAAAATGACAGAAAATCTGACGCCTGCCGAAGAACAAAAAGTAGAATTTGCCATCCAACTTGCCCGACAAAACAAAGTTGAAGAGGCGGCAAATATAGCAGAAGAAATGTATGCCAAAGCACCGAGCGACCTGAACGTGATGCTTCTGCTTGCCGAAATCAACATCGCTCTCACAAACTATAGTGCTGCACACGAATTGCTGACACAGTTAACCCAAGCCATTCCGGAGCACCCGAACATCTTGGGTCGATTGGGCTATATTTCAATAAAACTAGAGGACTTCAATGCTGCTCAACATCTACTGGAGAAGAGTACGTCGATAAATCCGGATGCGTTAGAAAATCAGTTTTTTTTAGCACTTGTTTATCAGCATCAAAACAAGTGGCAAGCTGCCAAGCAGATTTATTTAAAATATGGGGGCCAGTTTCACAGCCCACCAGTACTGCAGTATGCCGGGAACGGTTTTTTTGAGGATCGAGATTTCGACAATGCAATAAAATTTTACGAATTAGCATTGAAATCTGATCCCAGTCAATGGCCACTCTACGCCTCATTATCGCAAGCTTTATACGAACAACTTACCCGAGAGGAAACCCCGACCCCAATACAACTCAGCAAAATTCATGAATTTTATCGCCTTGCATCACCACACTTAGAGGCAAACAACGGCCTCATTCAGTTACTTTTCGCCGAAGCAAACGCCCAGAATCTTGAAGGTCACTTTCCTGCAGCGATTACATGTTATCGAAAAATCCTAGAAATGGATTCTGGCAATACGGACACAGAAATAAATCTCGGCGTTGCACTATTGGCTACAAGGCAACTCAAAGAAGGTTGGCGGTATTATCAGAGTCGTAAAAAATATGAGCGAGAAAACACCGGCATTCAAAATATCCTGCAACTCGGTGTCATCAAGCCAGAGTGGCAAGGCCAGCCTATACCGGGAAAAACACTGTTGGTCACTTCAGAGCAAGGTATTGGCGACCATATATTACATGCCCAACACTTACTCGCACTTTCGGAATCTGATACAAGGATAATACTCACCTGTAACACAAAGTTGGTCAGTCTTTTTAAACGGTCATTCCCTCAATTTACCGTGCTATCAGATCAAGAACAGATCCCTGTAGAACACCTCAAAACAATCGATTACTACACCACCTTGATCGACATTCCTGAAAAAGCAGGCGTGGATCTCGATGACTATACTGCACCGAATGCATATCTTAACCCCGATCCCTCCCTGTCACAGAAAATTAAACAGGATTACCAAAATCGCTTTAATAAGCCGACGGTCGGTATCGCTTGGAAAAGCCTTGCTACAACAGGCGGACTGAAGTCTATTCCACTGGAACAACTGACACCTCTCCTTAGACTACCTCAGGTGCAATTCATTTCACTTCAATACGATGCTACGGTAAGTGATATTGAGGAGTTCAATCGAAAGCAGAATACTTCGCTCTATGTAGATAATAGCTTTGACCCATACGAAGATATTGAGCACGCTGCCGCGCAGATTGATGCCGTAAATTTAGTGATATCCATTTCAAATGCATGCGTACATCTGGCCGGCTCAATGGGAAAACCAGTCTGGTTACTTCTTCACACGAAACCTATTTGGCATTGGTTTAGCGATGGTAAAACTTCTCCGTGGTATCCCTCAATAGAAACGTTCCGGCAAAATGAGCCACTAAAGTGGGACAGCGTGATCACCGAAGTAAAAAATCGTTTACAAAATCATCTGGAAAAAAAATTACCCTTTGAACCAAAACACCTTTTAAACACAGAAACTCCAATTCAATCTACAACGCCGCATCAAACACTCAAAACAGAATCCGGAATTGACCCTTCAGTTGTTGCGCGAGCATATACTTTTTTGAATGAGAATAAATTGGCTGATGCGAACAAAATTATACGTAAGCTATGTACAGAGCGACCTAACGACCCCGAGTGTCTGTTACTCCAGGCTGAACAGCTTTACTTGGAAAACAACTTTCACGCAGCCATTTCATTACTACGAGATTCCTGCGAACAATATCCTAACAATGGCCATTTGCTTGGTCGACTAGCATATGGGTTACTAAAAACCAATGAACTAAACGAAGCCAAACCCATTTTAGAAAAAAGTACTCAACTTAATCCTGAAAAAATTGACAACCAACTTTACCTTGCGGTTTTATACCAGCAAGTTGGCGAATGGGAAGCCGCCGCCTCGCTTTACAAAACCTACGCAGAATTGTTTGATAGTGCCCCGGTGCTGTGTCAAGCTGCCTCTGGCTTTCTGAGCGAAAATGACATCGTGACCGCTAAAAAGTATTATCGAGTTGCCGCAAAGTCAGATCCGACCATGGTTACAGCCTATATTGGTCTCGCCCAAGCGTTATACGCCGAATTAAATTCAAACCCACACGCCCCGGCAAACCTAATCAATGAAATAAACACAGCTTGCAAAAAGGCTAATACCCTCCCTCTAACAAACAATGAGCAAGTTGATCTTCTGTTGGTCAAGGGAAATACACTCTCATTCGAAGGAAAGTTTCCCGAAGCAATCGAAATTTTCCGAACAGTTCTCAAACTCGATGGGAAAAACAGTGAAGCGAAAAACAACCTAGCATTAGCTTTATTGAGAACAAGGAACTTTTCAGAGGGCTGGCCGTTATTTCGCAAACGGAATGAATTCGCCGCGCAGAATCTGGGTTTAAAAAGCCTGACTAATGCCGGAGTACTAAAACCGGAGTGGGATGAAACCAAAGTCTCAGTCGAGGCATTGTCGGGCAAAACGCTATTGGTAACCTCTGAACAAGGTGTTGGTGATCAGATAATGCATAGCCAACACTTACTCACGCTGTTGGAGCACAACATCAATATCATACTGACCTGTAACCAAAAACTCGTATCACTTTTCCAGAGATCTTTCCCAAATGTAATGGTATTACCAGACAGTCAGCCAATCGCACCCGAATTAATTGGCAATATCGACTACTACAGCTCTTTGATTGATATTGCCCAAAAACTCGCGTTTGACCCATCACACTACAGGTCAACACAAATTTATCTTAAAGCTGATGAGACGTTGGTCAATTCGTTTAAAGACGAATACAGGAAGATATCATCAAAGCCCAAAATAGGCTTGGCATGGCAGAGTCAAACACCCGGCGGGGCTCAAAAATCAATTGAACTCGAACAATTTAAATACCTGATTAAAAATACTAATTTTGACTTTATCAGCATTCAGTACAATGCAGACATTGACGAAATCCAACGGTTTAACCACCATCATCAGACCAATCTTTTCGTCGATAAAAGCTTTAATCCATACACTGATCTTGAGAAAGCTACTGCGCAGATCGCGGCTTTGGATCTCATTATTTCTATTTCAAATGCCAGCGTGCATATCGCAGGTGCTCTCGGTAAACCGGTATGGTTACTCACTCCAACGCGCCCTATGTGGCACTGGTTTGACTCAGGGACAGACTCACCTTGGTATCCAACTATAGAGATTTTTCGACAAGTAACTCCACTCAACTGGACACCAGTCTTAAAACAAATAAAACGCCGACTTAATAAGGTAGGGGAAGAACTATGATCCGAGTATTTATCGGCTATGACCGTGCTGAGCCCGTTGCTTTCAGCGTGCTATCACACAGCATCCATATCCGGGCGTCTGAACCCGTATCGATTACTCCGCTGATGCTGAGCCAACTCGATAACATTTTTAATCGGGAACGAAATCCTTTGCAATCAACGGATTTTTCTTTCAATCGTTTTTTAGTGCCCTATCTGAGCAATTTTGAAGGCTGGTCTATTTTTATGGATTGTGACATGGTGGTATTAGACGATGTTAAAAACTTGTGGGATTTGAAAAACCCGGAATATGCCGTGCAAGTTGTCAAACATGAACATATTCCCAAAGAAGAACACAAGTTTCTGGGACAGGTGCAAACCAAATATGAAAAGAAAAACTGGTCCAGTGTCATGTTGTTTAACAATGCAAAATGTAAAGCATTAACACCGGACTATGTGAATCGAGCTTCTGGTTTGGAATTACACCAATTTAAATGGCTGGAAAACGATGGCTTGATCGGCGAACTCCCCAATCGATGGAACCACCTTGTGGACTATGATCAGCCGAAGGATGATATCGCGCTACTCCACTATACACAGGGTGGTCCTTATTTTGATGCTTATCGAAATTGTGGATACGCCGACGTATGGAATCAAGAAAAAGCACGAATGGATACAGTGTGTCAGAACAAAACTGACAAGCAGGATTTTAAAGTATAAAGAGGTTTAATCCATGGCATTATTTTCTGAAAGCTATCAACAACAGCAACAACAACTCCATGAAGAACGCCCCGACTATGGCGTCGCCTCGGTACAGTTTGCTCCGATGGTTTCCGATTTAATTAACGGGAACAACGTAAAAGAACTTTTGGACTATGGAGCCGGTAAAGGTCGCCTGGCACAGAACTTAAAAGTAAACCATGAAGTTCAAATACAAATGTATGATCCGGGGATGCCACAATATGCAAAAGATCCGCAACCAAAGGAAATGGTTTGCTGTATTGATGTACTGGAACACATCGAACCTGAATACCTGGACAATGTTCTCGCCCACCTCCAGTCACTCACCAAACGAATCGGTTTTTTTACCGTTCATACCGGGCCTGCCGCAAAGGTCTTACCGGATGGCCGAAATGCTCACCTGATTCAACAACCTCCCCGTTGGTGGCTACCCAAGTTTCTGGACCGGTTTGAATTACATCAGTTTAATAAAATGCAGAATGGCTTCTTCGTAGTAGTTGTACCTTTGGCACAACAACCTTGAATCTGGGCACCACAGCCTTGAATCTGAAGGCACACTATAATTCAACAAAAAAAGGAGCCAGTAAGGCTCCTTGTGAAATATGAATATACAGACTTTCTTGGTTAAACCAAGCTGTTTATCAAACCAGTTTCTTTTCAATCACTTCCTGCCGAATGCCGTCCCAGCCCTCTTTCACACTGCGGATGAGGCGGGAACATTCATCGAGAATCTCCAAGCTGTTTTTCACATTGGCTTCAAACAATCTACGTTCAATATAATCGTAAAGCGCTTCGAGATTTGCAGCAACTTCTCCACCTTTTTCGAAATCCAGAAAACCACGCAAACCCGCAACAATTTCAATACTCTTGTTAATCAGATTATTTTTTGCTTCGAAGTCAGCGGCTGTAATTCTGTTTTTTGCCATTGCCATGCGCTGCAGCGCACCATCTAATAAAAGCTGAATCAATTTATGGGGATCGGCATCAACAATACTGGTTTGGGTGCTGACTTGTTGGTACTGATGAGCTGCATTCATAATTCACCTACTTATATGTTTTTGATAACCTGTACTTTTATTATCGACCCCGGAACAAAAAACTTAAGCAAAATATCCCAAAAAACATCATTTTTTTGACGGCTAAAAACACACCGAGGTTACTTATCTGAACTACCTGACAATGATGCCAACTGTGCAGAAATAAAATCCATTGTGCTGTTCAAACGATTTATCCGGATATCCGCAGATGTAAACTGTTTCACCAAACGCTCCCGGAGCGACTCAACCCGCAAATCAAGGCTGGATCGCTCTTTGTCAATTTCGAGCAATTGAGCACTTAAGCCATCCGTTCGTGAAGTCAGCGAGCCGTCGACACCAATCATGCCGGTAAACAAATCAACGAATCGATCTGCAACACCTTTGATGACCGTGACTGTGCCACGATTACCGGTGGTACCACCGGTAATACTCAGGGAAATCCCGTTTGCGTCATCCCCCTCTTTATTTAATGACAGTTGCTGGCCAACCCCGGTCGCGGTTTGACCATTAATAGTTCCGGCAACATCTAAACCATCAGTACCAGCAATCGCATCAATACCCAATTGAGCGAGCGAGTTTGCACTCACGGACGTGAAATCGACCTTGGATGCACTCCCAAACGAGGTTGACGTAAAGGTCAGTTGATTACTGCCGTCAAGCCCGACAACAATTTGCGCTCCCGCATTTTTCAGATTGGTATCTGCGTCAATCTGGGCCTGGATTTCGGTCACTAAATCAGCAGACGTATAGGCTCCCGCGGTCAGAACAATATCCGAAGACTCAGTGCCATCCACACTAATCCGAAAGGTATCATTGTTCGCATCAATGGTGACCCCGGCACTGACATCCACAGTGCCGCTAAAAGCACCATGGGTTGCGAGCTGGGTGATATTTACAGCATAGCTACCAGGCTGGGAGTCGAACGTTTTACTGACGAAATCCACCTGGCTGTCCGAGGTTCTGCCCTGATCTGAAAACAACGCAACCACATCATCCGTGTGATCTTTAAGTGCATCGATGAAGGTGGATCGATCAAACAGGATTTCGCCGGTATCTTTGTTGGTGGACACACCAACATCAACCAAAGACCGAACGTTCGCATTCTCGAGCCCGGGAATGACGCCGCTTAACAAGTTTCGTGTCTGGGAAGAAATTAATCTGACGGTTGAATCACCCAACAAAATGCCAGACGCAGACGGATCGTTGGTATTGTACTCTGTCAGCTCAGTGACCAGGGTTTTCAACTCATTAAACTTCTCTATGAACTCTTCAACCCGATCAGCAACTTTCTCAGAGTCTTCCTCGATTTTAATGGTTGCAGGTGATCCAGCATTAGTGCCGGAAAGCTCAAAAGTGGTTCCGGTCAATAAATCATCGATCGTATTACTGCTACGCGTAATGGGTATCCCGTTGAAATCAAAAGTTGCATCCTGTGCGATCACCGACTCGGTGAGATTATTAGCCGAGCCATTAAAAGCCAGCTGCGACAGCCCTGAAGTATCGAGGTGATTGCCATCACTATCGTTTACAGTCAGGGTCAAGGCATTATCGACACCGGTTTGGTTGGAGTTTATAACTAACTGAAACCCCGAACCATTATTAATAACAGAAGCCGTTACATCTATAGATGATTCGGCATTGATTGATGCCGCCAGGCCTTCAAGCGTGTTATTTGTACCGTCAACAGTAATGTTCACCGACGCAGTGCCCGCCTGGAGTGTTAATGTCCCAGTCCCCAATGTAGTGGTATCTTTGTCTGCAAAGGTTCCAGTGGATACGGTGTGAGCTTGAGCCAATTTGGAGACTTCAAGCGAGTAGGTTCCAGGTTGAGATGAAGAGCCGACCGTCCCGGATATGGAAGCGTTGCTTGAACTGAAGGTGAGTTCGCGTAGTGCGGCAGGGTTGCCTAATGTACGTGCAGGGAGACGAAGGTCAGTGATGGCGCTTCTTAGCTGACCGTATGCAGACAGCTTCGCACTCACCTCTTCTTCTTTGGCGTTCAAGCGCGCTTCTGCAGGTGCCCGTTCGGCAGATGTCAGTTTATCGATCAGTTCGCTGGTAAGAACACCAGATCCAATTCCCACAGAACTAATACTTGCCATTTTTGCTACCCTCGAACCTCTAACCTTATAGTACAGCTATCGGCAAAAAGGGGCAAAACTTTGCCGGTTTTTGCCCCCTAATTTGTTACAAGTTGTAAGCAGCCATTTGAGGATGCCGATTGTACTAAACTTTCATGGTAAACAGACTTAATGGTTCCTCCTGCTGCAAGTTCCGCGCCATATTCAACGCTACTTCATCTGGGATTTGTCTGACCACCTCATTTGTTTTGCGGTCCACCACTTTCACAACCATTCTGCCGGAATCATCATCCACATTGAACTGCAAATCACGTTGAACGGATTGGATATAATCATTCAACTTGGTCACTGCTTGCTCGAGTTTATCCCTTTGCTTTTCAGAACCTTCTTCGGACTGTTTAGATTGTGCAATGGTTTGAGCTGACAATGCGTTTTGTGTGTTCTGCTGCTCTTCTGCCTTGGCTTGCTGATCGGCAACCCGATTTTCCGACGGATTTGCCGCCTGTACGGGTTGTTTCTGAGGTGATAACGCAGCACGACCCGACGTATCCCCCGTTTTTGCCGGGAGCGTCAGGTTCAAATTGCTTGGTTTAATCTCATTCATAGGTCACCTCTATGCTAGTCTAGAAGAAACGCGATCCTGATTCCAGAGAATCAGAACCGCTTTCCTAATTCGACCCGACCTGATTACTGCAGCAGTGACAGTGCTTGCTGTGGTCTTGAGTTAGCCTGTGCCAACACCGAGATACCCGCTTGTTGCAGTACCTGGGTTCTGGACAACTCAGCCGTTTCTGCCGCGAAGTCTGCATCCTGAATTCGAGAGTTCGAAGCTGACAGGTTCTCCCCTTGCACCGCCAGGTTGGAGATTGTCGCTTCGAAGCGGTTTTGAACCGCACCCAACTGGGCTTGAACTCTGGATACCTGGTTGATGGCGTTATCGATACCTTTGATTGCATCGTTGGCACCGGCTACCGTAGAGATATCGATATCCTTCAGCAAGGTACCAGTTTCGCCACCGCCGAACGACCCCACACTAAACCCAGCATTCACGGGGCCTGTGGCATTCGCCGTGCCAATGTTGATCTGACCTGCAGATTCAAGCGTAATCGAAGCACGAGTTGTTGCAGCGGTTAAACCGCCGGATGCAGCACCTACCGCATTAACCTCAATATTACGTCCGTCATCAGCAATCAACTGATACTGGTCGGAATCAACAATTTCAGCTCGAATACCTGTCTGCGCCGATTTCTGGTTAATCGCATCAACGATATTCGACATTTGACCACCGATATCACCTGTCGCCGCTGCGGCTATGTCATTTATCGTTACAGCGTTAAGAATCATACCAGAGACTGCACCCACGGTTACTGCGCCTGACAACACTTGAGTATTCTGTGCAGTCGCAGTTACGCCCGTTTGATCACTCACTCTGTTAATCGCGGCAGCTTTGGATATCGCACTACTATCTTTACTGGTGGACGACGCCACATCATCAGTAGCAAGAGATGCACCGACTGAGACACCGTTGATGGTTAAATCGCCAGCGACGAGAGCTGTTGCTGTTACCGCACCACCATTGACACCACTATTACTTCCGCTGTATGTACCTACTTCAATACCCGCATTCTCTAGTGAATTACCTGTATTACTGCCAATCTCAAAATCAGTACCATCTTCGGAAATCAAACTCACCGTACCAGTAGTGGTACCGGCAGCCGCCAAGCCCCAAGTCGCGCCACTTGATCCGAGTTCAATATTCCGCCCATCTTCTGCAGTGAGCGTGACCCCTGAAGTCAAGTTATTAATATCGATTGAAGCGGTAACACCCGTTTGGCCTGCAAAGGAATTGATCGTATCCGCCACACCCTGTAAATCTGCCGCCAGGTTGGTAGCGGATGCAGAACCTGCAAGTGTCATCGTTACGCCATTAATTGTCAGAGCCCCTGCAGCAGCAACGTTCGCCGTATTGGAACCTTTAATCGTGGTAGCATCAGCAACAGCGGTAACACCACTTTCATCGGAAACCGCATTGATTGCAGCTGCGACCGAGATGGCTGAGCGATCCGCGAGCGTAGTCGAAGCACCGTCACTTGCTGCTGACGCTGCCCCCACACCCACACCATTAATGGTTACGTCACCCGCAATCATTGCGCTAGAAGTCGATGAAGTACTGATACCATTTGACAATGCCGTACCCAGAGTGTCTTGAGTCACCTTCGCAACACTTACACTGATCGTCTCACCCACGTTTGCGCCAGTCTGGAAAACTTTATCCTGGAACGAACCATCCAGTAATTTCTGACCGTTAAAGTTGGTTTTTTCAGAGATTGCCGCAATCTCCGATTTCAGCTGATCAACCTCTTCCTGAAGCGATGAACGCTCCAAGTCGGTGTTTGAACCGTTAGCCGATTGCAGTGCCAGCTCACGAATACGCTGTAAGCTGTCGCGCATACTGTTTAATGCGCCCTCAGCGGTTTGAGCCAGAGACACCCCGTCACCTGCGTTTCGGCTTGCCACATTGGTACCACGAATTTGAGCGGTTAACCGGTTAGAGATCGCCAGACCCGCCGCGTCGTCTTTCGCACCGTTGATCCGTAAACCGGAAGAAAGTCTTTGCAGCGCTTGGTCACCCGCCCGCTGTGAATTGTCCAGGTTACGCTGTGCGCTAATGGAGGCAAGGTTCGTATTAATTATTTGAGGCATTTCGCTTCTCCTATCTATTCCCAATCAGAATCAAGTGATTGCATGAGAGGCTAACGCATGCCAGCATTTGCTTTAGAACGCAGTGCGCTACACCTGATATTTCGTTTAACGGCAGGGGAAGGAGAAGCTTTAGTAACAAATTTTATTTTGTGTGTAACGGTTTGTAAAAAGCACTCAGAATCACGATAAACCTGGGCTCACAAGGGATTTTTCTATTCCTTATGCAAATATGGTATAAACAATTGAATTAAGACTTCATCGGGTTTATTAAAATTTCCTTGAGGAGCAGTTTATGGAGTTCAAGACGACCTTTACCCAAATGACTCAACACATTGTAGAGTCAGGGGTACTCAGATCCAATCCGTTTATTTTACTGGACGTTGGGTGCAGCGGAGGCATCGCGTCACTCTGGCGATTATTTGGAACATCCCTCAGAGCAATTGGTGTCGACCCAGTTAAAAGCGAAATAAATCGCTTGAACAACACTGAATCCTTCGAGGGCGTAAATTACCGCAGCGCGTATATTGGTTTACCAGATTCCCACCCCATTGTCGTTGCGAGAGAAGGCGGCGAGCCATGGGGCGGCAACCCCTGGAATCGCTTATCTGCTCATGTGGCGGCTGAAATCATTAGACAAAAGAATGAAGTAGAGAACAAACTCACCACGTTAAACGATTGGCAGAATTCAGATCTCGTGCATCAAGAACAAAAACTGACGGTTGATGAGCTGGTAAATCGAGAAAACCTTGAGGATCTGGATTTTATAAAAATCGACATTGACGGGTATGACTTAGACGTGATCTATTCCGCGATGAATGTAATGAATGCTGCCCCGGTTTTAGGCTTCACGCTGGAAGTAAATTATTTTGGCAGCACGTCTAATAGCGATCATACCTTTCACAATACAGACCGCTTAATGCGCGAATCTGGGTTCGACTTGTTTGATCTTTCTGTCCGCCGATACTCCAGTTCAGCACTGCCCGCCCCCTTCACTCATCGCTGCCCTGCCCAGACACACTATGGTCGCCCACTGCAGGGTGATGCACTGTATCTGAGAGACCCAATGTCAAAGGGCACACGCAAAGCCCCCATTTGCCCTGACCTCGATGCCCTAAAAACACTTAAACTAGCCTGTTTGTTTGAACTGTTCGGCTTACCTGACCACGCGGCGGAACTTATCATTGGACAACGTGATAAAATCACAACCCTCTGCCCCACTGGAGACTTGCTCGATACGTTAACACAGGAAACAGGAATCAATTATAAAGACTATCAAAGCTACATGCAGGCCTTTGAGACTGACCCGACTCAACTCTACCCAGCACGAAAAAAATGAAGCGGTTAAGATCCTTCAGATAGATGCCGCTTCATTTGATTCCGCCTAATTGGTTATTCTGGAGGATAGAAATTTCCCGGGTTTTCCTGAAACTTCGCCATATAACTATCGTAATCGTTTATTCCCCATGGGTTATCGGGCACCAGGAGATTTAGTACAGTTTTATAGTCCACACCGGGTATGACATAGTTCTGCTTCACTAATTTTTGAACCAGTCCGGCAACACTGTCTTCCTGACCGAAAAGCCCCAACACCATCATCATTTTTAAAAGCTTGTGATGGTTGTTATGAGCGATCCATTTATCGGTGTAAGCTGATTCAACATCAATCCCCCGCACATACAGTGCATCACACCACTGGACCTGGCCCTGCCTGGTTTGTGCAGGAATCCGGTAATAAAACTCACCTGGTAATGCGGCATTTGTGTAATGCCAGCAGTCCAGATCAAAAAGCGTAAAGCCCAGTCCCCGGAGGTATAAATCAATATTGCTGAAAATACTGGCATGCGGATGCAAACTACCGTGGAACTGGCATTCAACCTGAACACCGATAACGTCACCCTGACTCAACAGTTTTTCTGCGCCACGTAATACAAAATAATCATGCCCGTCTGTATCCACTTTTAAAAAATCAACGTTATAACGCTCGTCTTGAACCAGATAAGTATCCAATGACATTCTATGACTGGAATGCACCACGGCTGAGCCACTATTAAAATACTGTTCGGTGTAATTCAGTGACATTAAGTCTGCAGCTTTTTGAGCACTGGTTTGGTGAAAAGATTGATTATTGCCGTAGCCCTTATTATCAATAGCAGAAGCAACTCCATCATTTTCACAGGTCAACCAAGCATCGACGTACTTAAATCTTGGGTTATTTTCAACGTCGTTCAGCCGGTTTATCTCGCTGACCAGCGGGTCAAAACCTACTCCTTGCAAGTTTGGTTCAAATTGCCTCCAAATATCTTCAATACCACCACTGGCGCCAACATCCATCAGCGTAAAATCACATCCGCGACTTATTTCCAGGCTTTGTAGATACGCTATCAATCTGGATTGGTAGCGACAATGTTGCATGGCCATTCTTATTCCCCCTTAAACAAAACTGAATCATTTACATTTATTTCTATTTTTTCTTGTTGAATCAACTACACTTTTCCTTAACTGGATAATAGACTAAGATTCCAACGTAACTCTGCTGATTAACAAGATAAAAAACAATCGCATGTGCTCTGAACCCTGAGTTTAATTAGCCGATCCCGGACTGTAAAAAAGAAACTGTAATATTTGAAATATGAAAAACCTGAATTTATCTGTCATCGGCCTCGGTAAGCTTGGATCGCCTATGGCAGCAGTATTTGCCAAAAAGGGCTTCAACGTAATCGGCCTTGATGTTAATCCCGAATTTGTCTCCAAAATCAACGCCGGCACAGCCCCTCTGCAGGAGACACAGCTGCAAGAGTACGTCAATAGCGGAAAAGCAAATCTACGTGCTACAACTGACTATGATGATGCGATAAAAAACAGCGATATTACATTCATAATTCTACCCACACCGAGTGATGATAGTGGCTTCTTCTCAAATGATTATGTACTCAGCTCGGTAACCAAAATCGGAGCGGCGTTAAGATCCAAAACAGGTTATCACCTTGTTGTAATCACCAGCACAACTATGCCGGGTGCCACTAACGGTATCATTCGGGAAACACTTGAAAAGTCATCCGGTCGAAAGCTGGGGCCAAACCTCGGGCTGTGCTATAGCCCCGAGTTTATCGCTTTAGGAAGTGTTATCAAGAATATGCTCAACCCCGACTTCATCCTGATTGGAGAATCGGATCGGCAGGCTGGAGACGTACTGCAGTCCATTTACTCGCAAACCTGTGAAAACACGCCACTCATAAAACGCATGACTTTCACAAGCGCTGAACTTACAAAGTTGTGTGTTAATACATTTGTCACGACGAAAATTTCATTTGCCAACATGGTGGCTGAGTATTGCGAACATTTGGAAGGCGCAGAAGCTGAAATCGTTATGGATGCGGTTGGAAGCGATTCGAGAATTGGTAAGAAGTACCTGCAAGGTGCAATAGGGTATGGCGGCCCCTGTTTCCCGAGAGACAATCGTGCATTCTATGCACTGGGACAGGAGTTCGGTTTGCAAGCGGATCTGGCTAAAGCCTCTGATACGATAAACAATCACCAGGTTGTCAGACTTAAAAAAACCATAAACCAAATCGCACAGAACAAACATACAGTCGCGATCCTGGGACTCGCTTACAAACCTGAAACTGATGTTGCTGAGGAAAGCCAGGGCGTTTTGCTTGCCAATATTCTGTGCAATGATGGGTATTCAGTCACAGTATTTGATCCAATGGCTGTGCTTAACAGTAAAAAACTGCTGGATAACCAAATTAATATCGCGCAGGATCTCGAAGATGCACTCAAAAACAACGAAGTCATCGTGATCACGACACCTTGGGCTCAATTTTCGGCACTGCCCGATCTAATTGATGCCACTCGAGCCCGCATAATCATTGACCCCTGGCGAGTTATTAATCCCGAGCAACTTCCTGAAACTGTTCTTCTGATCACAATGGGCAGAACGTTACAATCCAAACCGTAATTCATGGATAACAACCTACTCCCACAACTTACCGTATTCACAACCTGCAAACCATTTGTCGGTGAAATTGCTGCAATGCAACGAAATGCGATCTACAGCTGGCAAGCGCTTGGCCTGAAGATCGTGCTGATCGGAAACGATTTGGGTACAGCGAAAGTCGCAGCTGAAACCGGAGCCGTTCACATTGCCGACGTATTATCGACTCCCGGCGGTATACCATTGGTCAGCTCTTTGTTCGGGACCGCGCAACAGAATACAGATACTGCTTTTTTGGCCTACCTGAATTCTGATATCATTCTACTCCCGAATTTTATTGAAGCCCTGACTCCATTACTCCTATCCCCAGAGCCGAATGCAAATCTGTTACTCAGCGCGCGTCGCATCAATATTCCACTGAGTGAGCTGATTGTTAATCAACAGCCAGATTGGCAAAGGGAACTCGACAAACGTTGCTCAGACTTTGGCAGCTGGGATTATCCCAACGCCGTCGACTTGTTTCTTTTTAACCGCGATTTATATCGGGATATACCGGATTTCGCCATCGGCAGAATGCAATGGGATAACTGGTTAATCTGGAGTGCTAGACAAGCAGGTGCCAAGGTCATTGATGCATCACTTGATTTCGCACTGATACACCCCGTACATGGTTATGCTATACACAGTCAGGGCTGGCAGGAAATTACGCAAGGTGCTGATTCACAGATGAACCGGAAATTAGCCAAAAACCAACTCCTCGAACTCGAATCGGGCAGTACCCACCTACTTGAACATGGGGAACTGATACCGAACGACGCCCAAAACCGCAAAAAAATCGCAAATACCTGCAAACCATCTCCGACTAAAGAGTTATTAGGTACACTGAAATACTTATCCGTTAACACTCATAGGGTAAATCAATCCGTCACTCATCAACCACGGAACCTGCAACAGGCGATCGATACTATTCGCACTCTACTCTATCGCCATAAAGAGTTCGTTCCGCAAAAAATCGACAGCTTAGCAAGTGAGGAAGAGTTTGATCAATGTATTACCAGGTCATTAGATTATATGGAAACAAGGGGCTTAGACGCCGCACTACACGCCCTACAAAGCCTAGTGGCCAAACCACTACTCGAACTGCTAAAACAGGTAGAACGTTCGGGTAGACCTATCGTAATTTGGGGGGCAGGCCAACTCGGTATTAGGTTAAAAGCCTTGCTAAATCGTCACCAGTTAGTGGTAAGCGGTTTTGTTGATACTGACCCAAACAAAAAAGGGTTAAAGATTGAATGCGTACCTGTGCTGGCCAAGTCCTGGAAAGAATTGATGCCCCTTATGTCCGCCAAGCCATATGTGCTGATCGGCTCAATGTACTTTTCAGAAATTGAAAAACAGTTAAAGCAACATGGCTTAAGCCCCAATGAAGACTATTCAGGGTAGCGATGCCCTGCAACCAAGTGATCAACCAGATTGCAACAAATCAGTAATAACGACAACGTGCATGGTCCAAGCTAGCTATGATTGATATTAAAGATTACTACGAAACTATTCTGTGGCCTGCGCCTTATGTTCGACAAGCCCTGAAACGGTCAGCGCAATTACCAGAGTCGCTATCTGCGTTAAAAAATCTGTATCAATACACTTTCGCAGAGCATCGCATTTTCAGTACAGACACGCCTTTTGAACTCCCGTTAAGTCAGAAACTGGAACCACAAAAGCCTGCTGAACTTGTCGCCCATGATGACAATATACCGCTTAGTATCGTCACTATTACTCGTAATGATGATCATGTCGAACGAATGCAGGAGCGAACACAAGCTTTTATCGATAGCCTGTATTGGCTGAGTGAACACTATGCGAAGCCGGTCGAGCTCATTATTGTTGAATGGAATCCACCGAGTGACCGTAAGCCACTTGGAGCACAATTTAAGTTCCGGAAAAAGCATCCTTACTTATCGATCATCATCATTACAGTTCCAAGCGAAATTCATCAAAACTATCAACTTGCTGATGACCTCCCTCTCTATCAAATGATTGGAAAAAACGTGGGTATCAGAAGGGCACGGGGTAAATTCGTATTGGCAACCAATATTGATGTGCTTTTGTCCAAAGAGCTGTTCGAATTCATTACCGATGATGATTTAATGCCTGGACGGCACTATCGCTCCAACCGCTGGGATGTTGATCGCACCATACTTGATCTGGATAGCCCGGAGGTAATGTTGACGGAAGCGAGAAATCTGTGTTTCCAGGTAAACTATCCAGAGGGCGTCAAGCTCAAGCAAGACCTTAACCACACGGCCAACAGCCATGACAACCATGCATCAGGTTTAGCCATGTCCAAACTGCACACGTGGGCATGTGGTGATTTTCAGTTGTTACATCGCGATGACTGGGCGAAACTAACCGGCTATTCGGAGCTGGATGCGTATAGTTTTCACCTGGACTCTTTATTCGCAATCACTTGCCACTACGCAGGCATCGAAGAAGTAGCACTGCCTGATCAATTTCCTCATTTCCATATTGATCATACCCTTGGTACCCCCGTAAAGTCGAACACCTATATCATTAATGAGAAAAAAGCCCTCTATCACCTCTGCTATATGAGCTTACTGCGCAGTGACTATCAAATGCAGCTCCGTAATGATTGTTACATTTTCAACGAGCCTCACTGGGGATTAAGTGGATTTACACTGCCCTACCAACAGGTCTCGAGGGCGGACTGGGAGGTCACTGAGCTCACTTATCAATCAATAGGCGAGAACAAAAGCCCGGCATCCCGACAGTCACCTCAGTACTTTCAGTCAAACGAAAAACAGTACGAAGAAGAAGTGTACACACGCTTCCTGTCAGAGGCGTATTTTAAAACCGAGATTTACCTCAAAACCGAGCATAGCGCCAAAAAGCTCTTCATTTGGGGGGCAGGTAAACGAGGCCAGATCCATATGAATCAGTTATCCAGGAGAGGCATATCCATCTCCGGCTTTATACATGGCACCAATACACCCATTGCGGATGAACTAGACGGTATACCAGTACACTCGGCTAGTGACTTCCTGCTTAGCGCTGATGTTTTTATTTTGATTGCGTCAATTTTCGCTGAAGAAATCATTCAACATCTCCAGTCATTGGGCGCTAAAGAAGGTGAACAATTCTTGGTATTGATGTAATGGATAACGGAAACTCACAGCAAGCTATACTACGCGTATTTGATTTTATTAATCATCACTCAATCTTACATGGCCCAACTCATTTACATGCCTGTAAGGATGAACTGAACAACGCTTTTCTGTATTGCGAAACGCCCAGTAAACAGTGGAATTATGCCTTCCACTATAACTTGTCCCTACACTCGTTGTTACCTGATTTCGATCCAAGCACAAAGGAATTACTGATTGACATAGAAGTGACCGTTGCGAATGGTTCTATCGGAATTGGCCTAGTTGGAGCCAATCTGCAAAACTACCTATCGAGAGAATTACAGCAGCCTGAGGGTCAAGACCGATGCAAACTCACTATTTATTGGTCCGCTAACACCTTCGAAGCAAACCTGGTATTTCGTCAGGTTAGTGACAGCAATACAGTATCAAAATTCAATCTACACAATATTCAATTCCGGCAGGAACCGCTCGGGTATTCAAAAACTAACACAGGATTTCCCACAAACAACGAAGTCAACTTGTCCGAACAAATCAGAAACTCTATAGCCAAGCCTGGAAAACATAAACTCAAGAAAACTAATCCGGTTATTGTCGAGACTCGTGATGTCAATAAACTACCCTCAATCCTAAACGGAAACAAAGAAGTAAAAATCCCAATAGCTAGGGATAAGCACTGCCTGGATTGGAGTATGGAAGAAGACGATTCCAATATTTTGAGATACATTTTTCAGACGCTTAACCCCCAGCGCCACTTGGAATTCGGGACTTGGAAGGGCTTCGGCACTAAACTATGTGCAGAAAATTGCGATGCAAGAATATGGACTCTAAATTTACCCGAAGGAGAAAAAAATGCCCAAGGTGAACCAATCTATATCGAATCAGGTTCACAAGGCCCAACAATACAAACTGACTGTGGTGACATGATTGGTCACCTCTATCGCGAGGCAGGCTTTTCAAACCGGGTGAATCAAATCCTCGTTGATTCGAATGAATGGGACAGCTCCATATTTGAAGATGGTTACTTCGACACAATCCTAATTGATGGTGGTCACGATTTCGGCACAGTAACAAATGACACCAACCAAGCCCTTCGCCTACTCCGTCCAGGGGGAATATTAATGTGGCACGACTTCTGTCCCACTGTCCAGGCGTTAAATCAATTCGCATCTATCCGGGGTGTAGCCCAGTCAATTGAAAGCAACTGGCAAACTATCTCAAAAGAATTAGATAGTATTTATTGGCTCAAGCCGAGCTATCTACTACTCGGGATAAAAAATAGTCACATTTAAGTTTTGAATTAATACGAATTAATTTTGCCCTATACCAACAGAATATTTTGGAAGGAAACACCACAATGGCCCTCGTTCTCGGAACCAAAATAGCACAACATGACGCCTGTTTTGCACTGGTAAAAGATGGTGAAGTATTGTGTATTTATGAGGAAGAAAGGTTTAATCGGATAAAACATGGGCATTGCTCCACAAGTGTTGCACTAAACCGACTGTTGAGTGACTACGGAATAACCGTATCTGATATTGACTATGTGACGAATTATATCGATGTTCAATTATTTCCGTTTATCCTTAACGATATATTGGATCCATCATTTCGAGCAGCAAAGCTGGCAGCCAATCCTGAAGATAAAAACTCTATGATGGACTGGTTCTACAATGCTTACGCCGGTATGTTACTGACCTATGGGTTCGAAAAATCAAAAATAGTATCCGTCAGACATCACTTGGCCCACATGGCTGGTGCATTTTACCCCTCACCATGCCATAGCGCAGCACTGATCAGCGCAGACGGATTTGGCGAAGCGGAGTCGGCCGTCATCGCAAAAGGTGAAGGATCAGATATTCAGATTTTGCAATCGAATGAATATCCAGCATCTCTGGGTGCACTGTATCTCGCATTTACTAACTTTTTAGGTTGGGATTATGGTGAGGAAGGTAAAACAATGGCTTTGGCAAGTTATGGCAAACCAAAGTATCTTGATAAATTCATCGGGGAATACCTGAATCTCCAAGACAATGGCTTTTTCACCTACCGTAAACCAGAATTACTGGGGGAATGTACCTTCCTTGTAAACCCATTCGTTGAGAAAATGTTTGGTACACCTAGAAAACGCGAAGACAAATTAACCCAATACCATATGGATATCGCAGCAACAATCCAGGAATTTACGAACCAGACATTTATCAAGCTCGCCAAAGAAGCCAAAAAACTTACCAACGAGAAGACGCTTGTCATTTCAGGCGGCGTGGCATTGAATAGCGTCGCAAACGGACAAATATTAAAACAAAACCTGTTCGATGAAGTGCTTGCATACCCCCACTCTAACGATGCGGGAACCGCAGTCGGCGGCGCGCTCTGGGTTGAATACTCGAAGCTGGGTAACAAAAGGCAAAACCATTGGTATTTTAATCACGCCTACCTTGGCACCCAGATCGATTCAGAAAACATTGAATCAGTAGCCGAAAAGTATGACCTTTCATACAAAAAAGTCGAAAACCCGGCGAAGGTTGCTGCAGACTTGATTTCAGAGGGAAAAATCGTTGGATGGGTTCAGGGACGTGCTGAAATTGGCCCGAGAGCACTGGGAAATCGCTCCATACTTGGCAATCCGGCTAATGCAAACATCAAGAATCTGATAAATTCCAAAGTTAAAAATCGAGAAAATTGGCGCCCCTTTGCCCCCTCGGTATTGGCTGAGGATGCGGCTTTATATTTCGACACAAATCAAAAACTCCCGTATATGATTATTGTCGCAGATGTCCGCCCGGAGTGGCGCGACAAAATACCTTCCGTGATCCACGTCGATGGCACTGCGCGGGTACAAACAGTTGACAAAAATGTAAACCCGCGGTTTTACGAACTGCTGACAGAAATGAAACGCAAAACGGGCTTAGGTATGGTTCTTAACACATCATTTAATGCCGGTGGAGAACCGATCATCTCCACAACAGAACAGGCGATCAAAAATTTCCTGACAACAGAAATGGATGCACTCATAATCGACAACGCTGTTTTTGAAGATAAAGCGAACGCTCAACCATGTGATAAATTCGCCGTTCATCAATCTACTTTTGCTGCTCTTGATCCAACCAAACCTTTATATGTTTTGGGGGTTTCTGATAACTCTGACATATCTTTCTATACAGAGTTTTTGTCTCATCTAGCATATTGGGAGCAACCTGTAGCCATACACCCGCACCTTGAAAAATTATCCGGCATCAAGCTCAATGCACTTTTACCGGAGCAAATTATTGAGGATCCAGGCTTCGACAATGCCTCTATACTGGTACTCGGAGGGCAAACTGCAAGCCATTGGACTTTTGATGCATACTTGATTCGCGCGGAACTCGTAGTGCAAGGTTTTGACTATTTCCCGAACCATCAAATATTATCGATAGCCCAAAACGGCGGTGTCAGTGACCTGAACGTACTTCAACTTCATCAGAAATTCATGCTTGAAAATGGCCAATTCTGACTAAAAAGCAAAATACAGTACTCTAAAGTTATCCATTTCACCACTAAGTTTGAGGGTAAAACGCTGTGGATCAGGGGCAAACTATTTCAAAGTTATCGATAAGTGGAGGTCAATACGCGCCGGTTTATTGGATCACCGGTTTGTCCGGGTCTGGCAAATCTACACTTGGCAATGCGCTTTACCTAAAATTAAAACAACAAAATCCAGCTACTGTGTTTCTGGATGGCGATAATCTCAGACAAGTGTATGGCGACAGTGCAAGTTACGATTCCGAGAGCCGTAAATCTATCGCAAAACAGAATGCAAGACTTGCCCACCTATTGTCTTCTCAAGGCATACAGGTCGTGATTGCCACAATTTCACTGTTTCACGAAGTGCAGGACTGGAATCGAAAGAATCTACCAGGTTATGTGGAGATTTTCCTGGACACGCCGATAACGATTATAAAAGCGCGGTGTGCGAAAGGGTTGTACTCGGAAAACTCCACCAATATGGTGGGGCAAGACGTGTTTGCTGAATACCCCCTGAACCCCCACTTTGTTTTCGATACGACTAATTTAGCGCCAGAGAATATCGTAGAGACAATTATAAAAGAAACCCCTTTCGGACAAGATTAAAAATTATTTTTACCAAAAACAGGAGTATCAATTTGAATACCCAGTGGGACTATTCTCAATTAGCAGAAGCGTATCTAAAAAGACCGAACTACTCTGATACAGCAATTCAGAGCATCCTATCGATTATGGGTATCGACGAATCAAGCACCATCTGTGACGTTGGAGCGGGTACTGCACACCTTACTTTGGCTTTAGCTACATCAGGCTGCCAGATTGTCTCCGTTGAACCGAATGACAACATGCGTAAGCATGGACAAAAGCGGACAGAACTTCTCAGAAATGTGGAGTGGGTCAAAGCGACTGGCGAAGCTACAGAACAATCCGGAAACACGTTTGATGCAGTCACATTTGGCTCTTCGTTTAATGTACTGGATCGTCCTAAAGCATTGAAAGAGGTTCGCAGAATAGCCAAACCTTACGGCTGGTTTGCCGCAATGTGGAATCATAGGGATCTGCAGAACCCGATTCAGGCGGATATTGAAAAAATTATCATGTCTCACATCCCCGAATACAATTACGGCGTAAGACGAGAAGACCAAACTAGTATCATCAACGAAAGCGGATATTTTAAAGACGTCGTAAAGCTGGAAGGATCCGTTATTCATAAGCAAAGCATCGAAGAAGTTGTTCAAGCATGGCGTTCACATGCCACATTACATCGCCAGTCCCCAGGTAAATTTGAGCAAATCATTCAAGACATTGAAAACTATTTAAATAGTCTGGATGCAGTCGAAATTCAAATCCCCTATACAACGAGAATCTGGCTGGCACAACTTCGCGACTAAGCATTAACTATGTTCAATCAAGGCACTCTTTGCGACATAAGAATAAGGTTATCAACATGAAAAAATGCGTGGCTCCCTGGTACGAACTCAACATGAGCGCCCCACACAACCGAGTAAGTGCTTGTTGCTATTACTCTGCTGAAACGGCGGACTGGGAAAATGGGACGTTGAAACCAATCGAAAGTTATTGGAACGGGACAGAACTACAAAAAATTAGAAAAATACAAACTGGACAAAGTTATACAGGTGCCAACGGTTGCGACAACTGTCATTTTTATCAGAATCAGATTACAGATAGCCGACAAGCTTATGCAAAATTCAGTGTAGCAAATCCAAATCAACTCTCGAAACAACAACAACAAAACCTAGAACTGGCTCAGAATGAATTTGATTCCGGAGCTATTGAGCTCAAATCCACGCCCTTACGTCTGTATGCCAATTTCGGTTTCTTCTGTAATTTATCGTGCAAATTTTGCATCCAAGTCCCAAGTCGGCAAGAGCTGCGCAATGATATCATAACATCCGATCAAATTTACAAATGGAAGACACCATTAAAATCCGCTCTATCTATTGATGTGATAGGTGGAGAACCCTTTGCGCTGCCAGAGTCATTGAAGTTTATACGACGGTTCTGTGAAGATGACGAGATGAACAGTGTAACACTCAACATTTACACTAACGCAACCCTGCTGCATAAACATTTCAAGCCATTAACCCATAAGAAAAAACTGGGTCTATTCATCAGCCTGGATTCAGTCTATGAAGGCTATGACAGCGTCAGGTTGGGTGGATCCTGGGAACAGACCGAGCGAAATGTAAAAGAAGCATTACGTATCAAACGGGAAGAAAACCCGGACTGGAACATCACTACCAACGCTGCAATCATGTTCAGAACGATTCCTTTCTTGCCGGATTTTGCAAACTGGCATGTTGAAAATGATGTCCCAACAATGTTTTATGATTTCATTAACACATATGGTGTAGAGGATATATTTTTTACGCAAAACGTAATCGCGAACCCCCAACTCCTCGACAATCTCCCTGAATGGGAGAGTTACTTTGATCGCGCCATCAATATTTTCAAAGATGGTGGACAAATTTATCCAGCCGAAACACTTGAGCTATCCAAACAAAAAATCATCACGGCACTAGAGAACCTTAACCAACGAATCAAAGTGATTGATCCAAGAAAATCGGTAGCGGGAACCAGCTTGATTAAAGCATCAAATGCTGAGGACGTTCTCAGTTTCTTTGAACTAAGATCTAGAGACATAGAATCAGTTTCATTTGTAAAACACGATGAGTCATCGTTCATACTAAACAGCAAATTCAGCGATGACAAAGCCATAACGAACTGGATGACCGTTAATCCAGCAGAAACTGCACTGGTAACACTTAAAGCCCAATGGAGTAAACCTGAAAAGTTTGAATCAAGATTAAGCCATGTTGCACTGCAAAGTCATAATGGACAATTTTTGGAAGGAATGCGCTATTACAATGAAACAGACCAGAATATCGAATTGGTTACAACCATTGAACTACCATCAGATACCAAAAGTATTCGCGTAAATATAACACCAACAGGTGAAGAGCCTTCCCACCTTCCAAATCAGCTTTATCTCTACACCGATCAACAAGCAGGTCGATTCGACTCAAATCTGATTGCACGAGTCGGGTGAGAAATTTGGTTAATAGCAAGATGATGAATCAATGCAGCGCCCCTTGGTATGAGCTCAATTTAAGCGCGCCACAAGATCGAGTCAGTGCCTGCTGTTACTACTCCGGGGCCTTTGATCAATGGTCTGATCCGGTAGAAACAGTTGAGCATCTCTGGAACTCCCCCAACATGCAGCGAATCCGGAAAATTCAGGCTAGTCCACCGGACAACCTGACGGCTTCAGGATGCCAAGGGTGTAAGTTCTATGAGAATGCTGTGACGGAGAGCCGGAGTACCTACTTTGACTTTAACATTCAGCCTGCAAACCTGTCCGATGCCCAACGCAATAACTGGCACCTGGCAAAGCAGGAATTTGAACAGAAAAAAACAGTTTTAAGCAGCACCCCTCTCCGCATCTATGCGAACTTTGGTTTTTTTTGCAATCTCACCTGTAATTTCTGCCTCCAGGTGCCACAGCGCAATCGACTAAAAAAAGAAATTATAAAGTCCGATGATTTGTTCCGATGGAAGCCTGCCCTCGCCGCCGCACTAACTTTCGATGTAATCGGTGGAGAACCGTTTGCTCAACCGGAAGCACTTAAATTCATCCGTCAGTTCTGCAATGATGATGATCTCTCAGCGGTACAACTCAATTTGTATACAAATGGCACATTGCACCACAAGCATCTTGCTCACCTTCAAAACAAGCAAAAGCTATGCTTCTCGATCAGTCTCGATGGTGTGTACGATAGCCATGAAAAAATACGAATTGGTAGCCAGTGGAAAGTTATTGAAAATAACATTAGTCAGTTACTCAAAATCAAACAGCAACACCGTCCGGAATGGCTTGTCACAACAAATTCAACATTACTGCTGGATAACGTAAAATCTCTCCCGGACTATGCCAAATGGCATGTAGACAACAATATCCAAACCTGGTTTTATGACTTTATCAACACAGCGGGAAACCAGGACACCTATTTCTCGCAGAATATCATTTCCAATCCAAATCTACTCTCCGATATCGAATACTGGGAACACTATTTCACTGAAGCAATTGATATCTTCCGAAAGGCGCACCATGTTTATGCAGCAGAAACGTTGGAGCACGGCTATCAGCGAATTATCAGATCATTGCAGGAACAGGAATCCGAAAGAAAGTGGATTCGTTCCACACGTCAAAGACCGCCCATTCAACTTATCAGTGCGCAGTCGCAAGATGAAGTAAGGGAGGTGTTGATACCTGAAGACAAAAATCTGATTACTCGTTTCACATTCGACAGAGCCGCAGGTCTGTTTCACGAAATGAATGAAGCTGATGCTGTACTGTCTGATTGGGTGAACCTTGGGGATGAAACAAAAGGAAAAGTCGCGATTCTTCTAAAAGCATTTTGGACGCGCTCCCCTAATCCATTAGATCGCTGCGCCCACATCAGTGTTTTGGATCAAAACGATCAAGTCATTCGAGGTAGGCGCGACCATAGCAAAACGGATGAAGGCACTGAGTTGATTATGACAGCTCCGCTCGACCAGAATCTGGAAGCGATCCGAGTCTCCCTTACCCCCACTGGCGAAGGTAAATCATACCTGCCTGTTAGATTTTCAGTCGAACTGGTTTGACCTCTGAGGTCAAGCCTGCTCAGCTTGGTAAAGCATGAGATCTGACGGGGAGTCTACCTCACCCCACACATCACTGTAAGGCAGAACTTTGACCTTTTCCTTTCCTCGATCAACAATCGCTTGAAATAGATCAGTCATGTAAAACCGCTGGAATTCAACCTTAGGCAGTGATTGAATGACTGCTTGGGCTTCCTTCCATCCCTGGGGTCTGATCACAAATAGCCCCATATATTGCCCTTGAATACGTTCTATATTAGACGTTTTTTGCCCGATATCTACCAGGTTCGAGTAGGTGTCGAAACAAAATGTTTCAGCATCTGAAAGTGGATCCTCAAAACGCTGCTCCCACAATGATTCCCAATTCTCATCATAGGTTAATGCCAACGCAGACTTGCAACTAAGTAGCTGTGCGACGGCTTCAGACTGATAAAATATATCTGAGTAACTGACAATACACGGATTGCATTCTAACCACTCTTGCGCACAACAGAGTGATGCCACCATATTTGTGCTTGACCAATCTGCATTGTGAAAGGTAACCAATCCGCGCTGTTCGAGTAACTCATGCTGATAGCCTGTTACAACCCCGATTTCCTCAATACCAGCTCTCTTCAAGGCACTTATTTGACGATTCAAAAGAGAAATGCCATTGACTTCCAATAAACATTTCGGGCGGTTCAAGGTGAGTTCGTTCATCCGGCTACCACGACCCGCAGCTAGAATAATTGCTTTATGATTGCTCAAGAGGTTATTCCAAATAATTTACGAATTCTGTTAATGTCTACAAGATTAAAAGCAGGCTCTCGTTCCGGATGCCACATGCAGGCTTGCCAGTTCAATTGACGATGAGCTATTGCCTCAATTACGGCATCAGCGCTTTCGGCAAGCACGTAAAATCCCTCGGGGCAATCGCGAACAGCATGGTTATGGTAGCTATTAACCTCTCGCGGGATCCCCGCTACTAGACCGTCCTGATTTCCAATGAAGTTCAACTCATGGCGGGTATCCACATGCCCTGCAATTGAAATGAGTGTAGTCCCCGCCCAGGTCGCCATTAATTGCATTCCTCTGCAAATACCCAATACGGGAAGTTGGCGGGCTTGCGCCCAATTTAACAACGCAAATTCGGTTCTGTCGCGCAATGAATATTCATTAATATCATTACCTCCCGATAAAACCAGTGCATCCGGTGCGACAGCCATCAACCACTCGTCTAGCAGGTTAGTATTGGATTTTTCCTTCGAGATAATACTGTTTGGAACCGGAACAGGGATCCCCCCCAGTGTAACTATCCAGTCCACCAATCTCTGGTCAAGGGCATCCCTCGTTTCTGAACGGCTCTCAATAAAGTCTATTCGTTGAGTAACAGCTATTCGTACTGAATTGCTCATTCAAACGTCATCTTATGTATGCAAGGATCATAGTTTAGGCGATAATTTCAACTCGGCCTTCTGAGCAGTAAAGGCAAATTTTCTTAACTCTTGACCAAAGCTGAAACAGTTGCTCACCTGCGCCGATTACCGCAGGTATTCCCAATTCACCCGCTCTGATCGCCATATGCGAATTCACTCCACCCCACGCTGTAACCAGTCCCGCAATCCGGTAAGTAAATAACCAATCAAAACCAGGGTCTGCATTCGTTATAAAAACAATCTTACCGTCTATGTCCTGAGGATGATCGATGCCACTGACCGGCGCTAACACGGTTTTTCGGGTAATAAAATTTGGACTGGAATCAGGCCACTCAAAAGCCCAGACATCTCTGGGAGATGTAATCAGCGGAGGCAAAGTCGTCGTCATCGTTTCGTGATATCTTAGCTTCCCCCTGTAAACGGTTTCTTTGACAATCGAACCGGGGTCAACGGTAGACCCGTGAATTTTATAGAATGATGCAACATCACAATAAGCCATATCTTCCTTCGATACGCCTAACGTGCAACCGTAATCTTTCATGAGTGACAGCGCGTCTGAAATACTCCTTGTAAACTCAAATTTGGCCCACTCCCGCAACTCGATGGCTGATTGCAAAAATTCGAATAGTCCTACAACATCATGATTTAACTGATGGGTGGACATTAGCACGGAAATTTCTTTCATTTGCGCCAATGTTAGAGAAAAAGGCTCAAGCGCTTCATTTTTCACAATCTCACGGCTCCAATCAAAGTACTCATCCGGTTTCTCATCATACCGAGGCGAGAGAATATCGTAGGTACCAGGCCTTAAGTGCCCATATTTCGCTAGGAAATCGTGCTTGCTCAAACAGTAACGATCAGTCGCCAACTGGCCACTCACTGTTTTCAGGCTTCGCATGAAGCGCTCTGAATCATCCGGTGTTAGTACCCCGACTGATACCAACGACTTCAAAATCTGAATTGCAATAAATCCTGCACGAGCCAAGCCAGCGAAAGGCAGGGTGCCGTAACGCTTCACATCCTCTAACAGCCAATAGATTCGTTCAGTGGTGTCCAGATTAGACTCAAGGATAATTTTTCTGCGTTGCGCCAGCTTCTCCAGTTTTTCTGCATCTTTCTTCCAAAGTCCTTCCAAAGGATCAATGATACGATTAGTAAGCGATCGCAGACTAATCGCTAACTCCGTGCATTCTGACTCGGAAAAGCCATACGCTATCAACTTTTTAAGACGATCTTCCAGGTCAAATGAATAACAGGAATAAACAATCTCAAACTCGACTTTATCGTGAAGTCTTGGCTCTTTCAATAACTCATTGATATAGTGATCCACCAGTTTTTGCGCCAAATTATCTTGCAGATCCGCAGGCACGAAGGAATTAAATGACACACGAACGTCGATATAAGGTAATCCGCAAAAATCGGTCATTAGTGGAAAACTGCGCAAATTACGATAGCCGTAATTATGTCTTTGGTAGGCCCAAATGGAATCGGTTATCAATTCTCGATACAACGACAATGCAAATGGTTTAGGCCGCACGCCTATGATTTCGGCAGGATTCCAGTCCGGCATAATGCCATATACGGTTGTTTTGCCCTTGAGAAATGGATGCGCGGACATCCCGGTTCGCACAGTATCAGAGATCCTTTGCAGCCTTTCTATCAGTTCATCGCTGCCTACCAATTCACTTGCAATTATTAAAGGCCGAACTTGCAACAACCATAACGTTGCCTTTTCTTCGCTTTCTTGCGTGTGTGCAAACTCCAAATCGATCGGAATGCCATCGACCAAATCTAAAAGTTCAGCCAATAAAGCACATACATCTCGTAACATTGAGGGTGGCCGTGCTCGAGGCACGTCGAGCCCCTGCCAGGTACGACCACTTTTTCCTCCGGTTATATGGGATGTATCACCGTTATCAACCCAATTAATAATGCGATATGGCGAAGATGTTTTCGGATCATGAGAAAACGCGACCCCTGAGCGAATGACGTTCCGCAACATGGGCTGTATCAATATTTGATTGCCATCCAGATCATCATGGTAACTCGCAATAACTTGTTCAATCGCAAGTTCCAGTTCACTCGTTTCAACATTCTTAAGAGATAGATAAGCCCCGGCCAAAGACGCAGTAGAAGAATCCTCATTCAAACTACTGGAACGTACAATAACCGCTTGTTGATTAAAGCATTCCGCAACTTGCCTTAAACACTTTTTTTTAGCCCGGCGCCACTGGGACACCGTAAAAAATAATACAGGTAAAATCTTCGCCGACAATAATCCACAGTTCGACAGTATGTGTAATGTCTCTGCCTTCGTAGAGTTGTGCAAGGATAATTTCTGTTTTTGAACTAACTTCATTTATTACACTTCCCGCCCGAGCTCATCAAACCAATTCGCCCACAACAATCCTTAGTGACACAAAAGCGGGGCATAACAAATTTCTTTTCGGATCTGAGTCGATATCTCAGACACAAAGTCACTTGCAATCAATATTACATCCACACGATTTTCCTGGCTCACAATATCCTGAGGAGCATGAACCTTGTAGCCGTCGATCATAGTTCCCCATTTTTCCTGGTTATTATCTATAAAACCGCGAAACTGTCTGTTATTACAATTCACAACAGAAGTTTGATATCGCTTCCTGTAGTGTTCTGACGTACCCCAAATCATAAATGTCAAATCAGAATTCCCTGCATCAAAAAGGTTACCACTGTAGGCCAAAGGCTCAATCATCGAGCTTTGATTTCGTAACGCGGTAAATATTTTTTCTGTGAGTCGATCACTGACCTTACTACCTATATCGGTACCGTTATTCAATTGTTTAGGTAGATATGTCGAAGATTGATTTAAATAATGTCTCAGGAACTTACTATCGCTTGCAATGCAATCAACCTTGTAATTGATAAAACGCTCATCAAGCAAGGGTTCAATCTCGTGCTCAAATCGATTTCTTGCCCGGTTATAGACTGCAGATTCAATACGGCATAAATGAGTGATGATTTCGATTGCTTCTTTTGATATGTCTAATTCATCCCATTTTACCCCGCTATAAGTGATTTTTTGATAAACATCGGGGAACGCCAAATTGTGCCGCCAAGAAAATGCCACCAGGGACTCTTCAAACAACTCCGTAATAAAAACCTGATCATAAGCTTTCTCCAGCTCCGCCACAGCTATATCAACAATCTCATCGCAAAAAATGCCCAATTTACGGGCCTCCATCAGCTCTTTCTCAGGGATATGTCGATGTAAAAGATAATAAAGTTGCGACGCCTCAAAATGATCCGTAATCGATAGGTAACGATTTAAAAACTCTTCAAGACTGGAAGTCGATTTTATCAGATCACATTCCTTGCAGCGTGCCGCTTCAGTTTGATCTCCGGTTTCGACGAGGCGTTGCCACCAAAAGTAGTGCGAAATAAAGCGGTTTACAGGATTCCGCAACATCGTTATGTAGTTCAGGTTGACCGGTCGGCTCTCCAACAAACCGAATACTGTATGACCACTGATCAAACGCAGTTTCTCTAATTCAGATTGTGACAAGTCACCAAGTATCTGCCGCTCAGTCCCCGGCCCCATTATCAACGATTCATTCTTGTTTAATAGTTTTACCATTTCAAGAGAAGCCGTATAACCTCCACTGTAGGGCAAATGGTCAAATATAATTACAGAGTGCATATTTTTTACTGTTCTTAAAAAATTAGTATTATTTATCGCACCGTCTCTTTGAGTAATGCGAGTTAGCGATAAAGAATGGCCTTAACATCAATAAATACTGAACAGGCTACCCGAATTCTTTGCGCAAGAATTATGATGTTGTTATTCTATTTGGGTATTCAATTAAAATACGATGCTTTTCCATTACTTATAGAATAGCTTAATTCACATTAAAGCAAACACAAGAGTTCACCTAACTCTTTGGCAGCGCTCGTAAAGTAACAATTTACCCGAGTGGCTAGATCCGTGGGAACAGCTCGACGGGTATGCGCCGACAACAGACAGGAAAATATTTAAGAATGAAAATAAAAGATGGTGTTGTCGTACGAGTAAAACAAAGTTTGTTTAGTCCTGTTTTCAAATATTGGGGATGCCTGGAAATTACCGGCCTATATCCGAAGCATTTTCCGTCTCCTATGAGAGAAGAGCTTATCGGTAAAGGTGTGAATGATGCAGTCACTTGCCCTACAGCATTAGGGCAATCACACTATGATGAAAGTATGGTGATCGAAACCCGGCAAAGTAATTTGAAATCGGAATTGGCTCTAAAACCCGGTATGGTTTTCATCACACAGTTTAATGGCGGTGAGCTCAGAGGTACAATCAAGGCAATTGACGGTGATATTGTAAAAATTGACTGCAATCACCCATTGGTAGGTGTTTCAGAATTGATTACAACCAACTTTATATTAGAAGTACGGAACCCGACAGAACAAGACATGCAGGAATTGGCAGAAGCCGCATCCCCCAAAATGAGCATATTTTGAGTTTCTATTGATTGTATTTCTACTGTCAAAGCGCTATTTGAGCTGGTTGTATGCCATAAATGTATCTCCGTTAAAGCAATAGCCAGCGTAGTCCCATTCAACTTTATCAATACACAACGTACCATTCTCGATAACTGCACCGGTAAAGTCCCATTTTAGCTTGGATAGCTCACGGTCACGATCTTTGGCGGTTGGCAGACTGATTGTATTTACCACACGATCATCATGGTAAATCGATAAATCATTGGACAAAACGGTATCGATATCCAATCTGCTTTCTTCAAGGAAAAACGACAGTGTTTCTACCCAATACGCTAGATAACTACACTGTTGGGACGGATCTTCAATTGAAAAAACATGCGAATATCCCGCGTACAAATAATGCCAGATTGTACCGCGCAGGAAAAAGTACAGACCTGGTTTTTGGCCCTCTATATCTATCAACAGTGAAATCACACTGGAGCAAAAGTCACAATAAGCTCGAATGGAATCAA
The DNA here is from genome assembly GCF_002162375.1 of Oleiphilus messinensis. Taxonomy (GTDB): domain Bacteria; phylum Pseudomonadota; class Gammaproteobacteria; order Pseudomonadales; family Oleiphilaceae; genus Oleiphilus; species Oleiphilus messinensis. The sequence goes on from NZ_CP021425.1 coordinate 3,543,731, forward strand.
TACTTTGGCTAGAAATTCGTGATTCCAATTCAAAATAAAACTGGTCAATTTCTGTTTTCAATGCCCTTTTTGCGCTTGCAATTAGATCAGTTGACTCTGTACCAACTGAGTCACCTAGCCACAGATTCAAAACGGCTTGCTTATCAATGTTGACATGCTTAACAAGTGTGCGTGCGTTATCACTCCATATGGTATGCTCTATGACTGCGCCGTTGGAGCAATTTACTATTTGTTGCTGCCCTGCCATCAAGGACAAAACAGTTTCCGTTCTCCTTTTAGCGGTATATAGAAAATTTGTTGTCAGGACAGTCCCGCCCGCTGAACAAGGCAAGGACAGCAAGGTATGATCATCAATCGATATATTTTCTTCCATGTTTGGATGGTAATAGACAGATCCACTTGCATGATGGTCTTTTTTATCCGGAAATCCGTAGTCCAAACCAAATAATAAGATATTCTTAAATCCGAAATGCAGACAAATAGCCAATGCTGCATTAGTGCATGTAGGGGTCGCATTTGGAATAGCCTGTTCTTGCTTTTCAAACCAATAAGCCAGTGCACCGTCGGATTTGAAAAATACTTTCGCAGTTCCAAAAAGCTCAAATAGTAACGGATTCAATTGGGCTGCCCCTAATAACCGGACATCCTTTAATTTTTCAACATGCTCAAGCTGGGCATGCAATGTGTAGGTCACATAGTCTGACTCCAGTTCGACCTGAATATCCGGGACGATGCCCAGCTTTAACAATGCACCGAGTGCTGTACCACAAGAAATAATCAAGACTTTGTTTTGAATACTCTTCAGTTCTGCCTGGCGAGATTCTAATGACGGTCCGGACCCGACTATACAAACAGGTAAATCCAGATGATTTTGGTCTGGTTTTCCAATCAAGGAAACACCGCGTCTGAAATTATGCAACGTGTTATTAAGCTGATTGATCTCATCATCGAAATTTCCGAACGAGAACAGGTGTACATAAATATCTCGATTGATTCTGTCGGAAACGCGGTCGAAGACTGGATTGGAAAGATGATTGTAGAAAAGCGTGGTTAATGGAAAAATAGGACACATACGAATCAGTTCATTCCACACTGCTCCGTATATCAATTGCTCATCTTGCAAATCTGGTAAGAGAATGAATTTGCAAGATCGAGCTGGATCACTCAGAAACGGCATAAGAGTCTGCTCCCAGTCCACACAGTAGAAGCTACCGGCAAAACGATCCATATCAGTTTCCAGAATTAAACAGTGTCGAATATCCCTAATCGAGGCCAAGTATTGAATATGCAACCCCAACCCACATCCCATAAACACCACGAGAGGAAAAAAATCGGGCAACTGGTATCCACCGAATGGAACAGAACCCTGAAATTTTTCATAGTATTGTTCATACAATCCCGAAATAGACCGGGCAAATAGTCTCTGATTTGTATAGGTATCTTTTGCCAGCGGTCGAACACTCTTTACTTTAGTGCCGTAATCATAAGCATTCAGGAAAGCTGCCATTTCACGTTTGGCGTACTGTTTTGCACGTTTGCTGTACAAGCTCCCCCCATCAACAATCAAGTCGACCTCATTCGTTTCGGGCAAAATATCCAACTTCGAACCTTTTAGCTGGTATGTCGAAAAAAATTCGTAAATACCAGGATAATAGCTTCTGAAAAAGTTTAAGTTTTTAGCCCTTAATTCGATAAAGTCTTGTAACGGATTCGCACTATTGTTAGACATGAGCACCTGGGGATCGAAAATATTATTTCAGGTCATCAACTTGACCACTGAATTTTACGGCAGAAAACAACAAACATTGATTAAAAATCGGGCGCACAATCACCCAGAATAATTAACGGAATAGTCACCTCGATATAGATGGGTTCTTAGCGGTACGGTAGTAATCATAAGTTCACTTTGCTCCAGATTTCGTCGAGCGTCTAAATAGTTATCTTTCAAACCAAGCGCTGCTTCAAAAAACTGTTGGCAAGATTTTCCAACCTTTGCCCGACAAACACCAATGTTATTATAGAGCTCGGGGGCCGGATGTGTACTAAGCGCAGATTGAAACCGATACTCCGCTTCTGCAAATTGCCCATCATTGAACAGTGCTACACCCGAATAAAAATTTATTAGCCATTCTTGCCGCGACAGATGGCCTTTGTTGTTGACCTCCCCCAATCGAGATTTGAGGTTCATATCGGTGATGAAATTTGATGCATGCAAAAGAAGCTGTTTCCAATCTTCACAACGGACAAATAACAATGCAAGCGAATCAAACTTTTCCAACCAGTCCAAATGACTTGTTTTGACTTTGTTTATCACCTTGTCTATGGGCAAACCGAGGTAAGATTGCTTTAAATATTGATTTTGTAAATTTATATTTCTCGAAACTGACGTTACGCTTCCGTGTTGTCGATAACTGCTCCCACGGTGCAAACTGACTTGCTTGTTTTGCAAAATTGCTCTGAGCAGATGATCATTATCCTCCGCTTGCCTCAGCCCTGGATCATACCCGATTTCAGTCGCGGTTTTCGTTACCACTAACGGACAGCCTAAAACCGGCAGATAATTCCGACCGAATTGGAACAACAAGCCATCTTCCTTGAACATAAAATCAGGAATCCGAAGATCGCTAACCTTCAGACTATCGTTGTATAATTCACATTCGTCAAACACATAGTCCGCCCCTGACTCAATGTAGGGTAACAGTGATTCAACACGACCAGGTAACCACACGTCATCCGCGTCCAACCAACAAGCCAGCTCGGTTTGACAGTGATTGATTGCAGTTTGCCGCGCAGCACCAATGCCCTCGTTTGATGATAGCGCAATGATATCTATCCTGCTCCCCCCGGCCCTCTTCGCGCGCTTTTTGGTTGCATCGGTGGAACCATCATCAACCAGGATAATGTTCCCCACCTGCTGGAGCGCGGACAAAACAGCCCGCTCGATTGAGCGCTCCGCATTGTGGGCAACGATTAACGCGGTCACCTGACTGAATGTTTTATGGTTCAAGAGTCAACACATCCTGAAGTTTCAAAAAAGCACAGAATTAACAATATCGACAACTTGGTACAGATTTCCCTGATCCATCGAGTGAAACAATGGCAGAGATAGCGCTGTTTGCGCGTAATCCCGTGCACGAGGATAATCGTCGACTTCGGCTCCGAGGTTTTGGTAATAGGGTTGAAGAGGTATGGGGTAATAGTGCAAATTAACCCAATACCCTGAGGCCCTTAAGCGATCAAAGACAGTATCTCGCTGATTTTCGTCAGGAAGCCGGATAATGTATAAATGATGGGCACTGTCACTGGCGTCCAATCGCTGCAATGGTTGAGCTGCCCCGTCTGCAAATAACTCATCGTACAGATGAGCGAGCTCTGCCCGTTGCTTGATAAAGCCATCCAGTCGGGTCAATTGAGATGCACCTAATGCCGCATGAATATCGCTGAGGCGATAGTTGTAACCGAGGGCTTGCTGCTCGTAGTACCACTTTGGCATCGACCGGGCCACCATTCTGTCGGGATCTCGCTCTATGCCGTGAGAGATAAAGAGCCGCGCTCTGCGGGCGATATGTTCGTCATTGGTCACCAACATCCCGCCTTCTCCAGATGTGATGGGCTTCACGGGGTGGAAGCTAAACACACACATATCACTGTAGTCACAGCTACCTACTCTGTTGCCATCATACCTGCCGCCAAGCGCGTGGCTGGCATCTTCTATAAGCATTACGCCCAAAGGCTTACACAGATTGTAAATTTCTTTCATCGGGCAGCTCTGGCCTGCAATATGAACAACCACCAGCGCTTTGGGTAAACAATTGTGCCGTTTCGCCAGACTAAGCCGTTCGCTCAGGTTATCAATTGAAATGAGCCCGGTATTGGCATCAATATCAATAAATTCGACTGTCGCACCACAATATCGAGCACAATTGGCTGAAGCGACAAAGCTTACTGCCGCCACCCAAACGCGATCCTCAGGCTTTACCTCAATGGCCAGACAGGCCGCATGAAGTGCAGCAGTTGCGTTACAGGTGGCTACGGCATGCTTTGCATTACAGTATGCAGCCAACTGGCTTTCAAATTTGCTAACAACAGGTCCCTGGGTTAAAAAATCTGACTTCAATACTGCTACAACTTCATCAATATCTTTTTCGGAGACATCATGCCGACTGTAGGGTATCGTCATTCTACAGTCTCCAGCAATCGCTTGATTTGCGCTACAGACAAGAAATCCGGATTCGTATCGGATTCGTAAGAAAAATGCTCCGCTACCGGCGCTCCCTGCTCTCCAAGGCGGTTAACCTTGTAATCTATGTTGGTATCGGCAAACTTGATCGTCGGGGTTATAACAAAGTGTTGATCAAACTCCAGAGTGCGTGAAGCATCATCTACCGGGACCATTGACTCATTAAGCTTTTCACCCGGCCGGATGCCTACTTTTTCTATCGGCATCCCCGGCGCCATCGCTGCGGCAAGATCGACAATTTTGACCGACGGTATCTTGGGAACAAAAATTTCGCCACCGTACATTCGTGCAAAACTATCGAGCACAAGATCAACGCCTTGCTGCAAGGTAATCCAGAAGCGGGTCATTTTCGGATCTGTAATCGGTAAACTCGTACACTGCCCCGCCTGGATCATTTTGTTAAATAATGGAACAACCGACCCCCTTGAACCGACAACATTGCCATAACGAACGACTGAAAAACGGGGGTGTTTCCCGCCCACGATATTATTTGCCGCCACAAATAACTTATCGGAACAGAGCTTTGTTGCTCCGTAAAGGTTTACAGGGTTGGTTGCCTTGTCTGTCGACAGCGCTATCACCTTGCTAACCCGGTTCACAATTGCGGCATTGATAACATTTTCTGCGCCATTGATATTGGTTCGAATGCACTCTGTAGGGTTGTACTCCGCGGCAGGTACTTGTTTCAGTGCGGCTGCATGGACAATGAAGTCGACACCATTACAGGCTTGAACCAACCGGTCTTTATCACGCACATCCCCGATAAAAAAGCGCATTTCAGGGCCTTTGAATTCCTGTTGCATTTCAAATTGCTTCAGTTCATCCCGGGAGAAAATGATTACTTTTTGCGGTTTATAACGTTTCAGTAGCGTTCGCGAGAAACACTGACCAAAAGAGCCGGTTCCACCAGTAATAAGTACAACTTTGTTATCAAACATTACACAGTCCAGTCAGTGTCCAAAAAGCGTTCTATCGTTTTTGATTAGATAAATTCCAATACATCGATCGACTTGTTATCAATATAATAGTCGGCAAAAGGTTTATCTGTAACCAAACGATGGTATTGAACGCCCCAAGCATTCAGTTGCTCTTCGATCAAGGTTCGCCAGGAGATCCCGCTCGAAGCCCCCCTGGCGGTAGCAATCACAATTTCGTGCCCTTGCCCATAGAGGCGGTTTACCTTATCAATCATAAGCTGGATGGGTTTTGCCTCTTCATAGGTGCATGACTCAGTACATAACGTGCCATCCAGATCAAAACAATACACTTTGCGTCGCGTTGTTCCCGAAGTAAAAATATCTTTTTGAATGCGAACCATCTCTAATTGATCAACCAACTGATCTCGATTAAAGTGTATGTCCTTGCCAAGAACTTCTCTTACAATAAACCGGGGGGTGTCGGCTCCAGACTCAACTCCCAGCGTAAAGCCCCCCCCATATCGAGCATTGACTTCCGTGAACAATACCGCGCTGTCACGCTTGAAGCATTGAATGGTGTTGTGCCCCACTAGCCCCAAAGTCCGGGCTAATCTGCTGGATTGCTCAATTATCTCTGCATCAAGATCAACCCTGCCATGAATGGTTTCACCACGGGATACGCTTAACCTGATCCTGGGAACAACGCTCTTGATTTCGCCATGCCAATCAACAAATAGGTCAATAGAATATTCCGGCGAATGCTGCACATACTCTTGAACAATATATTTCTTGTCACTGACGGGCTGGATTTCACACCATTCATCCCAGTCATGCACGACCTTGATATCTTTAGCGCCTGATCCTGTTCTGGGTTTTATGATGAATGGAACATCGGCTTCTTTGAGTGTATGAAAACTGAGCGGATTCGGTTGTTTAAAGTTATTTTCATGGCACCACTGACTGAAGCGTGACTTGTCTAGACAGTAATGCAACGTCTCGCTCGCAGGCACAAGAATGCGGCAACGAGAACGGCTCCAGGCCACTTCGACCAAAGAAGAGAGCGTACTCAATTCACCATCTCGCGTTGGCACCACCAACCTGATTTCATGGGCTTCAATGACATTTAGCAACCAATTTGCATACCCCTGTGAATCACTGTCCGGGGAGCGGATAAACTTATCTACAAAATGCTTGCCCAACACAGACGAATTAGAGTCCGCCCCCAGAACCTGCCCACCACCCTCGTTTGCCAGAGCTCTGCGGAAATATTTTGCCAGGTTTGTTTTTTGGCCGATACTTGTGATCAGGATATTCATAGGATTAAATTGCTCAAGTGGCTTAACAGTTCAGTCTCTCTATATCCAATAAGATCCTGAATACGGGTGGATATTTGTTTATTTCGCTCACCTGATTCATTAAATTCATTGATAATCTCAGTCGTGTTTTTATGCAAGCGCGGCCATTTTTCCAACAAAATCTGTGTCAGTTCCGCTTCCAAACTATCCAAAAATTCTATAACGGTTGCGCCGAGTGAACGCAAGTGTGTTGCACAATCGATCTGGTTCGTAGCGATCACCAAACCAACTACCGGAATACCTATGTAAAGCAACTCGAGAAATGTCTGACCCGCAGCGCAAATGACTAAATCGGCCGTCACGACATTCCTGAAAAAAGCTTCGGTAATCGGCTCAAAATAAATCGGGCGATCACAATCTGGAAAATTGAACTCAACGGGAGCATACACCGTAACCGCACAGGATTCGTGGAGAATCCCATCCAGAACGCGAATGACGCGATTTATCAAATCCTGTTGCACGGTAGCACCAAACGTGATGATGACTTTCATTTGCTGAGCCATCCCCACTAAGTTGCCTGTTGTTACATTTAAGTGCTGAACACGGTTCTGAATTTTCGCTCGCTGAATTTCTGCGCGAAATGACAAATAGCCAATACCACAACATATTCTGGCGTTGGGGTATCGATGTTTTAATTGAAGTTTGTTGCCAAAAGCACTAATGACCAATTTTACTGCGGGACTTGAACGATGACCGTTATCTTCAAATATAACAACTGGAGCATGAGTCTGTTCTTCGGAAATCAATTCTGATAGATCACGATAATCATCGATAAATATACATTTAGCGTTTATTTTATGATCGTTATCAACTCGTAACACACCCAGTTGCTCCAATCGATCTGAATAGGGCTTTGAAATATCGCCCTGCACCCGAACCGAATAGCTTCGTTCAAGAAGCCCCTCAATCAGGGCGACACAGCGCATTAAGTGACCCGCGCCCACTCGTTGATTGGCATCGAAACGAAAAAGAAAATCTGGCATTAATCGATGTCATCTGCATGTAAGGGCGTATTGGCTAATTTTGCTTTATTCACCTTTTTCCCTAATACCTCTTCAAAAAACTTGGGTGCCAAACCATAACCAGGCCGGATCACCTTTATATTCTCTGCAGTCAGGATCGCCCCGGGTTCAAGATTCTGCGTAACATAGATTGAGCGTCGGTACTTTAACGAATCCAACTCTGACTCAGACGGACCGTACTGCACTTTGCCAAGCGCAGCGCTAATATTTTTCGTCTGACCAACCAGGCGACTAAACTCCTCCGGAGTTGAAGAAAAAGCTCCATCTACCGCTTCGGTATTTCGGTCGAGCACAATATGGCGCTCAATTACATTCGCGCCCAACGCGACGGAGGCCAACGCGACATCAATGCCCTGGCAGTGATCCGAGAGCCCGACGGGGATCTGAAAGCGGCGCTTCATATCTTCTATCGTACGCAAATTCGCATCTTTGATTGGTGCGGGGTAAGAACTGGTACATTTTAACAAGACAAGCTCACTACAACCTTGCTGGTATAAATACTCTACTGACGCGTCGATGTCTTCCAGAGTTGCCATCCCGGTTGACATAATTATGGGCTTTCCTGTTCTAGCCAAGGCTTTCAATAACGGAAAATGATTGAGTTCAAAGGACGCAATCTTGTAACAGGGAACATCCAATGATTCCAAAAGCTCAACACTGGTTTCATCAAATGGAGAGCTAAAGGCAATTAATCCGTTTTCCCTGGCCAATGAGAACAGCTGGGAATGCCATGCCCAGGGCGTACAGGCTTTTTTATATAATGAGTGCAGCGTTTCCCCTTTCCACAGGCTTGAGTCATCACGGATTTGAAACTCGCGACTCTTCCCATCCAAAGTGATCGTATCGGCAGTATAAGTCTGCAGTTTGATTGCATCGACACCTGCACGGGCAGCAGCGCGCACCATTTCTTCAGCGATTGCTAAATCCTGGGCGTGATTACCTGAAAATTCAGCAATTATGAAAGGATCTTCCTGATCAGATACACGTCGGGATGCGATCCTGACCTCGGAGAGCGCTTGAGTCATTCATTTACCTCTTTCGAACAGCAGTAACAGCTTGATACAGAACACGCTGGTTAACTTATAACGATATATTTGGTTGATTTATAGCGATACCTTCTGTTGTATCGCGATATTGGCAGTTAGCTATTTTCTTGAAATTTCTGTATTTGTTGCGCCTGATGAGCCTGGTAGATTAATTCAGCGAATTGCCAGTCTTCTTCCGTATCAATATCCTGCACCAGATATCTCGGAACCTGAATCCCTGCGGTTCGTGGAGACTGCACATTACCTTTAAAAGCATCTGCGGTTCCCAGATAGAAATGGGCCGCATCATGAAAACAGTCAGGCAAATCCTGTGATCGCGTCAGAGCATATTCCGGTTGAGCCATTTGCAGTAAACCCTGCTCGTCACATTTCAAGGCACGTTGTATCGGATAAGGAAACGTAGTTACCGAAAGCGAAAAGTCGGCTTGTCCTTGTTCTATAATTTCTAACCCCTGCTTTAAATAGCGTGGCTGTATGAGTGGTGCTGTTGCATACAGACAGCCTATCGCAGCAAAATATTGCCCCTTTTGCTCGAACCACTCTACGGCATGCCGAACCACGTCAGCAATTACTGCATGATCATCAGCCAAATGCGCAGGCCGTATAAAAGGCACATCTGCACCATATGCCTCCGCCACCGTGGCAATATCGCTATCATCCGTTGAAACGATTACCCGGTCAAATAACCCCGAACCCAAGGCTACTAAGATGGTATGGGCAATGATTGGTTTTCCGGCGAATTGCCGAGTGTTTTTCTTCTTAATACGTTTACTGCCGCCTCGTGCAGGTATTACCGCTAATTTCATTGATCAGAGATCTCCGCAAACAAATACAAATCAACGCTTTATCGTTTTCTCCATAATAGAGCAATTTTGCACTTACCGGCGGCGCATCGCTGCCAAGTGAGAGTATAAAATTCAACATCTACCAGTGTACTCTCTACCAGAATCTCGATGAAAAGCGGCAAAATGCTGACTTTTTAACCGTATTGAATATGGCAATTCATTTCCCCCGCCAAATTTCCGACGCGGCAATCAGCATTGATTCACACCACCCAACCGATCAAATGATGATCGTATCATACTGATTTAATTACACATACCCGAATAGTATATAAATTTTTGAACAGTTGGCACAGCTTTAGCTTTGAAGCAGGCAAGGTAAATTTTAATTGCCGCTAGTGTATTAGCAAGGTCACCACGAATTTACATATTGAGCTGGTGGTTTATTAGCAAGGGGAAATGTTATGCCTCAAATCATTAACACCAATATTGCGTCGATTAACGCACAACGAAACCTGGATACGTCTCAGTCTGCCAATCAGACAGCACTGCAACGTTTGTCCTCGGGTCTTCGAATTAACAGTGCAAAAGATGACGCAGCCGGGTTGGCTATCTCCACCCGATTCACGTCACAGGTTAGGGGCTTAGACGTCGCAATTCGAAATGCCGGCGACGGGGTTTCCCTTGCTCAAACAGCTGAAGGTGCTTTGGGAGCGATGACTGACTCCCTGCTCCGTATTCGTGACCTGGCACTGCAATCCGCCAACGCGACCAACAGTGACATTGACAGAGCAGCACTGAATCAGGAAGTGCAACAGCTCAAAGAAGAAATCAAGCGGGTTTCCGAGCAAACCAACTTTAACGGCACAAAACTACTCGATGGCACGTTCTCGGATGTAACCTTCCAGATCGGAGCCAATGAAGGTGAAAGTGTAACCTTTGGCATCGACGGTGCGACTGTCGATCAACTCGGGGCGGCCAACACAGATGGTATCAGTTCTGACCAACAGGGTGGGCCAACTCAAACTGTTCAGCAAATGCTTGCAGGTGATTTGGTTATCAACGGCATCGCTGTTGGCGCATCCAGCGGGGTTGATGACGCCTTCTCCAGCCTGGAGCAGGAAAAGTCAGCGATTGCCAAAGTGGCAGCCATTAATGAAGTCTCCGATCTGACGGGTGTCGAAGCCGTCGTCAACAATACCTCCGTAAGCGGCACGTCAACATTCAGTGCAGCAGCGATTGGCGCAGGCGGTAACATCACGATTAATGGTGTTTCGATCAACGTGGCCGCCTCTACTTTACTGTCCAACGAGGCAAACCTCGAAAACATCGCCAACACCATTAATGAAAGCTCTGGACAAACCGGCGTTGTCGCGACCTTCGGAGGGAACTCCGGAACCGGGATCACGCTCACCGCAGAAGATGGTCGAAACATTGTAATCGGTGATGGTACGGTTACGGCGACGGATGCCGGTATTGCCACTGCAACGACATATTCTGGAAGCTTCACCCTGGTCTCCAAAGACGGCAGCGCAATTGGACTGGATACGACGACCGGCAATATTGATAACGCAGGACTGGCCATTGGAGAATTCAGTGGCAGCAACAGTGGTGCCATCAGCCAGGAAGTCAACAACCAAACGCTTGTGACTGGAGATCTGGTCATAAACGGAGTCCCGGTGGGGCCAACGTTAGCCTCATTCGATACTGCATCCAGCACCCAGAATGCCAGCAGCGCTATCGCCAAGGCACAGGCAATCAACAATATAGCCGAACAAACCGGTGTAAGAGCTGAAGTTAACTCAACAACACTGAATGCTGGTGCCATCACAACAGGTGCTGCAGGCTCTGGCAGTATTGATATAAATGGTGTAACCATCAATATTGCCTACAGTGCAGCCGATACCGGTGCAGACAAACAGAATGCGATTATTACTGCGATTAATAATAAGGCAGGTCAAACCGGTGTTTCTGCTGAGGCTCTTGGGGATACGTTCAGGTTGGTAGCCGAAGATGGTCGAAATATATTTCTCGATAACTTGACCGCCACCAGTGGTACCTTTAACCAGGCAAACCTCGGATTAGTGGATTCAGGTGGCGTTGACCTTGTCTTGACGACACCGACACAGAGTTCGATTACTTTACTCTCTGCTGGTCAGATCGAACTTGACACCATTACCGGCGATATCGAAAACACGGGCTTTGAAGTCGGCACCTACGGCTCCAATGAAACGGGTCAGCTGGTTCAGGATATTGATATTTCGAGCGTAGATGGTGCCATTCTGGCACTGGATGCGGTGGATAACGCCTTGAATTTGATTAACCTGCAGCGAGCAAATCTTGGTGCGATTCAAAACCGTTTCGAATCAACGATATCGAATCAGGCAATTGCGGTCGAAAACCTTGCAGCAGCAAACTCCCGCATCCGGGATGCTGATTTCGCAGCCGAAACCGCAGAGTTATCGCGTTCTCAAGTATTGCAACAGGCCGGTTTATCCATATTGGGGCAGGCAAATGGTCAGCCACAGCAGGTTTTACAGCTCCTGCAAGGCTAACGAACGTTAAATTGAGCTCCCCACAATAACCGTACAATTGAAACACAACGAATAAAACTGCACAGCAGAAGTCTTATACATAGGAGTTGGTCATGCAAACACTGCACGCCCTGGAATTGCTCGATGAACTGTCTTCAGCCGATGGCTTGGTGGCAGGAGCGGCACGCGACTTAATCGATGCCAATCGCTGGTACCAGATTTCAAACAGCAGCAGTGTTGACACCCAGCACCGCGAACATGCCAGAAAGATGGCAAAAGCATTGCTATTCCGCCTGACACAGAACCATCCAGACCAAGCTGACGCACTGAATTTATTGGGCCGAATCGCGCTTGACGAAGGTGAAACGAGTTCAGCTCGTGACATGATTGAACAGGCTATCGCACTAAATCCGGAAAAAACCATTTTCTGGATCAACCGAGGCTATGTTTCAATTGCGCAAAAAGAACACGCCCAGGCAGAAGACTATTTCACCAAAGCACTCGCTTGCGACAGCGCATCGGTTCAAGCTTTCAGTGGAATTGCACTGAGCTATTTCTTACGCCAAGATTATCTCGGTGCATTTCTTCGCTACCGTTCACTCCTGCGCAAGAACTTGCTTAACCAGTCAGGAAAAGCCGCACTGCTGGAATGCTGTACAAACCTCAAGGCAGACCACTATGACACTGAACTTGAACAAGACTTATTATCCATGTTCGATATGGATGATATTGATCACCTTGATTTGGGAAATCTGAGTTTTTCCTTGCTGCGCTTCAAGTATGACCTGGATAATGATGATGCCAACCTCGACCTGGAAGCCCTGGCTTCAGATACACTGCTTATCTGTGCACTGTCTCTCTCCGACCTGACCGACACAAAAGTAGAAGAACTAATCACACTACTTCGTCAAAGTATTCTTGTTGAAGTCGTTCAAACCGGCTCACTGCGGGACGAGTTACAACAACTTGCCCTGTCTATTGGTCTGATTGCAGAACGGACAGATTATCTATTTTCCAGCTCCAACGATGAGACTATTCTGATCGAGCAAATCGACGAATGCATTAGAGCGACGGTAAGTGGTAATTGGAATACAGACGACCTGGCAGGTGCCTTGATTGTCGTGAGTATGTATAAATCGCTCTATAATCAGAATTACAGCTACAAACTCATGAATTATGACCGTAGCGACTGGCCTGCTGCAATGCAACTCCTGTTACAAGCCAACTTGTATGACCCGTCGGATCTCCATGCGATTCGCTTCAATTTACCAAGCGACACATCCGAGATTGCAAATGGTTTCAATCATCATACCTCAAATATTGCTTATCCCCGCTGGAAGTCCTTACCATTCCAGAACGAGTCCCGTTTCTATGAAGCATTAAAGAAACAGGTTGCGGGAGCTGAACTTGATGAAGACGTTAAGTCGCGACCCATACGGATACTCGTCACAGATTGTCAGACGGGTGAAAACGCCATGGCCATGGCAAAGTATTTTACTGATGTAGAGGTTGTTGCTACCGATGGCAACCCCCACAACATAGCCTATGCGATCAATAAAAGTCGCGAAATGAATTTGCAGAACATTTCATTCTACGTCGCTCGAAATGCTGTTGAAGTGGCTCAAGACACGCAACTTTTTGATTTCATCGATTTAGGCGAATACAGCAGCAATCAGCTGGAATATATCCTCAAAGCCAAAAAACTTTGTCAACAGAAGGGCCTGATACGTCTTAACCTGACGATGCTCGCCCCTCAGTTGTCACAATTTCTTGAACAATCGGTGCCTTCCAGCTTTCTGCCTTCCGATGCGAATGTAAGGCAAATTCGGGAACAGCTGAAAATGGCAGCGTCTCCAGACATCAAAGCAATGCTTGAGGCTGACCGGATTTTTTATTCCCTAAGCGGTACGCGTAACCTGTTGAGACAGTCAAAAATCAATAGTTTTGATGTTATTGAAACCGTTCTTGAAAAAACCCGACTTGAAGTTACTGGAAACGTTCACTATAAAAATAACAACAGTAGCGACGGTCAGCTTATTAAATCGCAGATGACGGTATATGTCCGACCCGAACAATCAAACGCATCGAGCTTAACCAGTTAACATACAGGAACATAAATGAACATCACTTGGCATGAACAAACTCTCTCCAAAGCAGCTCGTGCCAAGTCAAAATCGCAAAAATCCTATGTTCTCTGGTTTACGGGGTTGAGCGCTTCAGGCAAGTCAACCCTTGCCAATGCGCTTGAGCACCGACTCCATGCCTCCGGTCATCACACCTATTTGCTGGATGGCGACAATGTCCGCCATGGTTTGAATCAGGATCTAGGCTTCAGCGATGAGGATCGAGTGGAAAACATTCGTCGTATCGCTGAAGTATCAAAGCTTTTCGTCAATGCCGGCACAATCATTCTGTGCGCCTTTATTTCACCCTTCAAACGGGATCGTGATATGGCGCGGGCCATACTGCCCCAAGGTGAATTCATCGAAGTGTATGTGAACACACCGCTTACAGTCTGCGAACAGCGTGATCCAAAAGGGCTTTATAGAAAAGCCAGGCAAGGTGAGATCAGGCAGTTTACGGGTATCGATTCAGCCTATGAAGCACCAGATAATCCCGAAATTACAATCAACACAGAGAACAAAAACGTTGAAAACTGTGTTGATGAATTACTGGTTTATTTGCAGCAGAATAATCTGATACATCGCAATGAGCTCTTAGGCAACGGCAACATACCGTCTTGCCGTTCGATGCTAACGTAGTACTTGCCCAAAAACACTCGAAAACAATCCTTCGGCTTGACTGAAGGATCTATACTCCATTGAAACCCATGGACTCTTTGACTACGTCAAACGGTGGTATTTGGGCCCTGCTCCTCACCCAACGCTCGTAATCATCAATATCATCGATATCCCAGGTTATGGGAAGTAAATCATACTTCAACCCACAGTCTTGAGCACGCTGCACGGTGGTCTGTAATACCGTTTCCGTCCCCCACGGGGTATCACAGAGTAACGCGTTATTTATTCTGGAGACACCAATCAGAACATAACCGCCATCATCAGAGGGCCCGAGGACAAGATCACACTGATCCAATCTGTCTCGAGCCAATTGCAAATATCGGTCGTCTACTGTGGGACAATCGCTCCCGACAATGACTACTTTTTGTTCTCGTTTTTTTGCAGACTGGCGTTCAAGTCCGTCGGACAAAGCATGGTACATACGAGCCCCCAGATCATCGCCTTGCTGCAATCGAACCGGAATACCGGCTTCTTCCAGTTCGGTCCACAGGCTTTTGCCGAATTTGAATTCATCGCTGCTGGCTTCGGGAATCGAATCAAACCACAATTCAACCTGAGCATCTGTAGTTCGACGTAGATTGTGCAAAACCTGCCGGGTTAACGCCAAGTGAATTTCACAAGCCCGTTCATCTCCCACACTTTTTGCGATGCGGGTTTTTACTTTGCCCGGTACAGGCCATTTTGCAAATTGGATAAGAAGCATATCAGCCTTATTTCCTCAGTTGTTACGAGTCTGATGACACGATTTTTTTTACGTAAGCATCACCGTAATACCGCCGGCACAGGGTCTCTGGATCTGCCCCGCGGAAAAACTGCCAGCGTAAACGCCACATCAACCAAATTGTCCGTAGCACACCTTCTCGCTCCCATTTACGGCTGGAGGTAATGACCCGGGAAGAAATGCAGTACGCGGGCTGCATTGCACGCATACGCCTGCAAAACTCAACATCTTCCATCAGCACAATATCGGCGAACTTTCCCAGTTCCTGAAATATCACCTTTTGCACAAAAATACCCTGATCGCCAGTCGCAATACTGGTAGCTCTGGAGCGTAAATTAATCAACCGGGAGATTAGTCTGTAAACCGGTGCAGGATGGCTGAGCTGTACATCAAACCGCCCCCATAGCCGGTTAGAGGTGTGGAATAGATGGAGTTGCTCGAAGAAATCCGGGGGTAAACGGGTATCCGCATGCAAGAAGAGTAAGATCCTGCCTTGTGCCCTGGCTGCACCGGCATTCATTTGTCGAGCACGACCCGGCAAAGAACGAACAATATGGTCAACCCCGTCTTTTGCGCAAGCCAGGGTGTCATCCTGACTGCCACCATCAGATAAAATGACTTCCAGGCCAGCGTTATGATTTCGATAAGGTTGCAGGGGAGCCAGCGTCTCAACAATAGAGGCTTCTTCGTTCAGGGTTGGCACAATAACGGACAGCCATACTCCGGGTTCCGGGGTACCTTGTTGGTTCATACTCGCAATATCTTCATTTACTCTAAACAAGTAGTCATACTAACAGCAATACTCACAGCATGACTACACGACTTGATTTCGAGCTAATAACTGATTTGCGCACTCTGGTCGGGAACCAAGCGAATGCCTACAACGCGCCACCGCAGCTGCTACCCTGCCCAGCGGTGCAACCATAACAATGGGCGCCAACCTGAATGGCTTGTCCGGTCAGATCGTTGTCCATAATTTCACTTAAATGGGTTTTAGTTCGGTCGGAGGCGATGAGTGGCATATCAAGCATCTGATTAAAGTCACAATCGTAGAGATAGCCTTGCCAATCGAGACTGATCAGGGAACGACACATGACATTTTTGAGGTTTTCTTCACTATAGGCACTCTTTAGCAATGCCATATAGTTGTTAAACTCCCCTTTGGATAACAAAACGCTGCCAAACCGACTGATTGGCATATTCGCGATTGTGAACAATTGATTGAACTGAATACCAAAGTGCTCATCCAACTGACGTTTATATTCAGATTCCAATGCAGCCTGTCCGGGTGGCAAGAAGGCCCCGCCGGGGTTATAAACCAAGTTCAGGCTGAGGCCGGTTTCCGGCATGCCATATCCCAAGTCATTCAATCGGATGAGGGCTTCTATACTGCTATCATATACCCCCTTACCACGCTGTTTATCTACGTTTTCTTTCAAATAACAGGGTAATGAGGCCACAATTTCAACTTGATGTGCGGCGAGAAACGCCGCCAGATCTTCGTATCCTGGTTCTAACAAGATGGTTAGATTGCATCGATCAATTACTTTTACACCTAAGCGCCGGGCTTCCTGAACGAGATAGCGAAACTCGGGGTTCATCTCGGGAGCCCCGCCGGTTAGATCAAGCGCCCCGACATCATGGGTTTCCAGGTAGGACAATACCAGATCAACTGTCTCGCGCGTCATCAATTCAGTTCGACGAGGCCCGGCATTCACATGGCAGTGGGTACAACTAAGATTACATAGATAGCCAAGATTAACCTGCAGCATATCCATTCGGTCTCGTTTAATTTCAGGAAAATCAGTTACCATTAACATCGGGCGGGTATCGAGCATAGTACAGCCTGTTCAAATTAACTTTTAAAAAAGTAGAAACGTATCGTCACTTTACGCGGCATTATTCTGCATTAATTGAAAATTATGACACAAGATCAGTCAATTGGTTCAATTGAAGAAACGAAAATATCCTTGCCTAACAAACCACCAGACATCTCGCTGATATTAACTACACTGAATGAACGCATCATCCAACTGGCTGTCAATATAGCGTTGAATCAGAAATTACATTTGATCGGGTCACTCAGCAGGCCGATCATGCCCGATAGGCTCGCACAATTATGTTATCGAACAGCGCAGCGACAACGCCTGCTACACCCCGATATTGTCTTGATCAAGAAAAAACCGGGTGACCCCCTATTTCCAAGCCAAAATCCGTTTCGGCCCACAGCACATTAAGCCATTTACAACACATCAGCATATTCACAGCTTAACGGAAGAATGGTAAACTCACGCCCCTCTCGATGTTCCCTTAGTTTAATGGATAAAACGACTCCCTCCTAAGGAGTAAATATAGGTTCGATTCCTATAGGGAACGCTCTTGAATTTGCTATCAAAACACGACTTTCACTTTAAGCGTAATCGCTTTTTCCGGATTTGTGTTTTGGCGCCCGTCCTTGTAATCTGACCAGCTCAAGGCCAGATCAGTCGAAATATAGTCATCCCATTTGTATTGGCTCAGTAAGGTACCACCATAGGCTTTCGGTGCCTTGCTCCAGTTAACCAACGCACTCATCGTCAAGTCATCATTAAGATAAAGTTTGTTCCAGCCAAACGTTACATAATGTTCAGGGGTCAGATCGGCGTCGTCATCGATGTACTCATTAGTCCATACTCCAATGTTAAAATTGTGGTTAGTTGCCGTAGTGTATTCAACGCCAGCGGCGATATCCAGCGTATCCGCCTCACGAGCCGTGAATGGTATTTTTTGATCGGTCTTGTAACCAATATCCAGTTTAAACAACAATCGCCTTATTGCGATTGAAGAACTGAGGCCAAGAAAGTGAAAACGAGACAAGCTGCTTTCATAAGATGGCAGAACCAATATTGGCTGGTTACTATACAGGCGCGCATATGAAAACGTGATATCCCCGCCGGTCCACAACCACTTCAAGCGCCCTCCCCACTCTGACCCGACTTTTTCATCATACGTCTTACTGCGATGACGATAGACATCCGTCAACGCTTCAGGGGTAAAAAAAATCTGAGTTTGCACTTGGCCAAAAAAACAGGCGCCGACCAACATATCTTGAGCGAGACGCACTTCATTAAAATCGGTAAGCAAGAGCTCCGTATAATCAAAGGGGGAAACGATATCGACTGCAAAGGTCCCCTCAACTTCTCCCCAGACTAACGTCTGACGCCCCACTTTAAGGTTACAATCATTTTGACTGTATTGTACCCAAAGATCATTAGTTTGCAGCTCGCCATAGTCCCCCCGGTTACGTTCAGCTTCTCGGTCTGTACGCCAGTAATACGTGTACCGGGTATCCAATCGGAAGAACCAACCAGGGTAAAACGCATCTTCGTATTCAAGCCCTGCACGGGTTCTAAGCGCATCTACATTTCCTGGCGCTTGGCTCATCAGTTGTTCAGCAGACAACTTCAGGGCAGCCGGTTTACGATCCCACCATGAACCGGAATCCACTGTCTGCAGTGTGTCAGAGTCAAATACCAGAACATCATCTTCAAGCAACTCGGACGCCAACAGTTGTGCAGAGCATGTTCCCGTGAATAAGCTCGAGATCAAAAAGACCGTCAGATAGTCTGTATTTTTCTTTGTCGTAGACAGATAGTTCATCATTACTATTATTCGCGCTCAGTGAACCACGAGTTAACTCAGCAAACCACGATGGATCCCGGTAAACTGCTACTAGAAATGTTGCCGTAATTTTCCAAGTGCCTTCTCACGATAAGCAAAATCAATCAGTGTTCGTTGGGTCAGGAAGTCAGGGTCGACTGTTATTCCCATCGCAATCGATTCAGTCTGCATATTCGATAGCCGCTGACTGCGAAGATTCATCACGGTGACATCCCGGGCAATCCAGATCCCGTTAATCTTCTCGATTTCTTTAAAAATAATTCGCTTGTACAATTTTTCCCGCTTGTCATAGGTCTGCATCTTTAAGGCTATGAAGCGTTCACGATCCACCCAGAAAATCAACTTGCTGTAATTGGTTTTTCGCAGCCGGATTTCGGTCGGACGGGCTTCAATTACCCAAACCGGGCGCCCACCGTAAGGGCCTTCTTGCAGAATTTCGTAGGTATATTCATCGGTTTTACCAGTTTCCATATCCTCAGTCGTAAACTCCGACCCAAATAGGGAGACAGGCTCCTGATCTTCACCGGTACCGCTGGCCATTCGCTTCACCTTACCCAGTGCCGATAAATACAACCAGGACTCAGTATCACGATTGGGATCATCATAGGTGTAGGTCAACATACCGATACCTCGCTCACTGGCGGGCTCCAGCAAGATCGAGATGGCTTTGCTGTCCTTCATGCTCGCCCCGGATTGATCAGACACCGACTCCATCACTTTGACTCGGGGTTCTTCAACGCAGGCCACGCGCTTGTCTTTGATGCCAAATGCACAGGTCGACAAGCGAGACAGCGAAAGTGTCGAATCGGCGGCTTGACGCTGCAATGCATCCATTTTATCGACGATCTCGCGGGCTGATAAACTGGGACTTTCAGCATTTTTAGTACTTTCAGCATTTTTAGTACTTTCAGCATTTTCAGCACGTAAAGACACAGAAAACACCAACAACACCATCAACATACCGGAAGCCCAAAGCGACCTTGTATCCATTATTGTTCTCCCAAACTTGTAATTATTTAAATCGCAACCTGCGCAGCACTGGCCAGATACTTTTTGCGCCCTAAATCAGGTTTGACCCATTTAATCAGCGCTGGCAATAACAATAGATCTGATGACAACGCCACAAAAATTGCCATGGAACCAAAAATACCGGTTTTCGCGAGGCCCAGATAATCCGAAAACGCCAGCATCGAAAAACCAACGCCCAATATAAGTGTCGTAAATGTAACCGCCTGCCCCACCTCTTTGATCGTACTTTCCAACGCTTGGTGTACATCACCCGAAGCAAACCAGGCATCACGGTAGTGGGCAACAAAGTGAATCGTATCATCTACTGCGATACCGATGATCAAAGGGGCGATAATCAGCGTATCCGTGTCAAGCGGTATACCCAACAATCCCATCAAACCAAAGGTAAAGAAAGCAGGAAGGAGGTTTGGCACCATGGAGATCAGGCCCGCCTGTACCGACCCCAGAGTCAACATCATCAATACCGTTATAATCAACAAGGCAAAGCTGAAACTTTTGATCTGAGTCCAGCTAATATGATCGATTAACTCCATCATCAGCGCCAAAGACCCAGTGACACTGTATTGTGCCTCCGGATAGCGATCAGTAAGCGGATTGAAGAAGCGCTTCACGTCCCCCTTAATTTCATCGAAAAACTGGGTATATTCGTATGAACCGGCGTTCCGCAATTGGATACTGATATGGCTTTTGCTGTAGTCATCCGCCACAAGATTACGCCGATCCACGGGATTGGCATTGTCAAACAGATAGATTAACTGCGCCGCGAGACGCTCATCCTCTGGAATACGTTCGAAGGTTGGATTACCACCATTCATAATCTTGTTGGTGTCTTTCACAAAATCAGCAAGCGAGAACGTTTTAACCACATAATGGTCGTACTCTGCCTCAATAAACCGCTGAAAATCATCAACCGCTTGCAATACAACGGGATCCTTGAGGGCATTGCGCTGGCCAAATTGCAGTAAAACCTCCATATTTTGCCCTCCCATCATCGACTCATCGACAATGGAATAGGTGACTCTGATTTCACTGCCTTCTTTGGTTAATTCGGCAAAATTAGAGTCGACTTTCACATTCGCAGCACCGATAACAAACATCAGGAATATTCCAAGGTAAACAATGACGATGGTTTTAGCGCGTTTAGTCACCCAACCCGGAATGCGGTTCAACAGTGGCTGTAACCAATGGGCATGTTTTCGGACAGGTTGCGCTGTATCCTCGCGAACTTTTGGATGCCACACGTCCAGTAATACGGGAAAAACGAGGATGGTGAGGATAAATGCCACGCCAACACCAATTGCCGAGGTGACACCAAAAACACCAATTTGCGGAATATCACTGACCATCAATGCGGACATCCCCGCCATAGTCGTGATGGTTGTCAGAAAGATCGGCAAGCCGGTTTTCCTGAAAGCCATTTGAATGGCCTCCCGGTGCTCGTGGCGATGTCGGAAAAAAATATAACTACTCAACACATGCACACAATCGGCGATGCCCACGGCCAGAATTAGCATAAATGTCAGGGTGACCATATTAGAGAGCGTAACCCCCATCCAACTTGCCGCACCAATTGTCCAGAACGCCGACCCGGCAATAACAACAATAGGCCACACCACAGCACTCAGTGATCTAAACAAAAACCAGAGCAAACCGACCACAATAAAGATCATAAAAAGCAGCAGCACACTGGCTTGCTTCATGTTGTTCAGGGCAAATTCCATCATCGGCGCATTGCCGGTGTAGTAAAAGCGAAACTCACTGAATTCCGGTGAATCCGCAACTGCGCGCAAAGCCGTCATAAAGTCGAGATACTCCGCCATCTGCATATCGGCGTATTCAATTTCCTCAACGGAAATTGATTCATCCACCACCAATTCATCACCGAGCAGCATATCATCGGCGGATAGGAAGTCGGTCTCGCCTTCGGTATCAAGTCCCGTATCACCCTCATCTCCGGTCAAAGGCAAGGCCAAGGGAACAACACCAAAATCGGTTTTGAGGCGAATGCCACCATAGCGGAAATCTTTTGAAAAATACGCCAACTCAAAATTGTTTTGGCTTTGTGCGATTTTACGTAAATGCTCGCGCTGCGAATCGGTATCCGGGTAATCACTGGCGATCAATTTTTTCATAATCAATGTATCGCCATCCGCCTTTTGGTAACGGGCATTGTATAGACTGTCTATACGTTGAATTCGAGTCAATGGGCCAGGATTTTCCTCTGTAAACCGAATTCGCGCATCATCCAGCGCAGAGTGAAAAGCCGCCAGAGTCTTGATGGATTTAGCCGAGAACACATCACCATCTTCCGGTGCATAGACGACATATACCCCGTCATCGCTACCAAATTGTTTACGAAATTCATCAAGTGAGTGTTTTGCCGGGTCGTCATCCCGAAACCAGCTTTCCAAGGACATGTCCATCTTGAAAAAATGCAATGTACCGTAGACAAACAGGCCGGTAAGCAACAAAAAAAACATCACAACAAACCAGCGATATGGTAGAAGCCACAGGGGCGCACGCTCGAAAAAAGTATTGAAACGGTACAAAAAGGACTGCATGGAATGTTCCTTATTTCGGCAAAGTGACTAGGTCCGTCAAAGCGACAGTATTCGATAAAGCGACAATTTTCAACAACGTAGCAAGCGTCGTCGCGGTCATTACATCAGAGTATCCTGATCATAACGGGTAAGACCGAATCATTGTATCGGACGAGGTTCTTATTAGTACTCATTCTCAGAGAGATTACTATGCGCGACATCAAAGTTTTATAATGGTAGTACGCTTGTCACCAATCGGAAAAGTCATCATGAGGGCTTAGACGGGCGCATTTTCTTTCTCAACTGTACTGATAAAACAGATAACAGGAGGAATTATGAAAAGGTTGTACTTTGCTACCTCAACTCTGAGCTGTGTTAACGATGTAATGACCGACCTCCACCAACAGGGATTGAGTGACTGGCGGTTACATACTTTAACCAGCAACGAGGCCGGTTTGTATACCCACCACATTCACAGTGCAAATGTGCTCTACAAGTCAGACGTGGTTCGGTACCTGGAGCGCGGTGCTATTGTGGGTCTGACTGCGGCGTTATTTACACTGATACCGCTAAATCTTAGCGGCGTATTGGAGGTTTCGCTACTTGGAACCGTGGGTATTTGTGCATTCTTTATGCTTATTGGTGGCTGGATTGGCGGCATCGGCGGTATTTCGAAGGAAAACTACAAGTTAAAACGATTCCACAATCGTATTGAAAAAGGTCAATATCTGATGATGATCGATGTACCTAAACATGACCTGAACTCTATCAAACAAATGATAATCGCGGGGCACCCTGCCGCGCAGTTTTTGGGTGTAGACTCAACATTGACCAACCCGTTTGTGGAAGAAGACGGGCGATTTCACTTGGCGTGATCGTTATCTTGTTCTCCCCTCCGGATTCTGTTCCTCACGAACAATAAGCGCAGAATCCGGAGTGCTTTATCGCCACCCCCTACTCCTCATCTGCCTGCTGACCACCAAACAGGCTGAACAAAGTATCTTTTTCCTCTTCACTGACTGCAGCGGCAGATGCATCTTGTTCCTGAGTGCCAAAACACACCTGGTTACGCCCGGATGCTTTCGCTTCATATAAGAGTTGATCTGCCTTTCGTACCAATTGTTTGGCATCACTGCTATCACCAAAGCGGAACAACTCAATACCAAAACTGGCCGTTAAATTGATCTCTTGGGCATCCTGAATGAACAAGGGCGAGTTCTCCAGCATTTCCCGAATACGTTCGGCAACCTGAATACTTTGTCTTAAATCGGTGGACGGCAGAATAATCGCAAACTCTTCTCCGCCGTAACGGCAAGGAATATCCATTTTGCGCACCCCGGCGCGGATCAGTTGAGCGGCCAGCACCAACGCTTTATTACCAACTTCATGCCCCCACTGGTCATTAACCTGTTTGAAATGATCCAGATCCATCATCACCAGAGCCGTGGAGTATCCGGTACGACGGGTACGTTCCAGTTCCTGCTCAAGTGCCTGGATGAAGAACCGAAAATTATTCAACCCGGTTAGCGTATCGGTATGAACCAGTTCAGCGAGTTGTGACACCTGCTGCCGCAACTCGACCAGTTCAGAAAGGTATTCACATTGGTCATGCTCAACTGGGCACAGTGGTTTGCGGTCTGAACGATCTGTCATGGATATTTTTTCTGTCTCTTATTGGCTATTCCGATAGCTTAGATAGCACAGCTTCAATAAGCAACAGAATTTCAGACCTCAAAAACTTTGCTGAATCGGTTCTTCCCGGAATACGTGACGGTAAATCGCACGAATCGATTCTTCATTTTCATCAACAACAAACACGCCCCCTACGGGAGTGAAGACATAAAGTTTCTCATCACTATGGCCAAATGTATCCTGGGAGCCATGCTGAATCATAGGGACACCGATTGCCGCATTCAGAAATGTTTGCACATCATGAAAAATGGGGCTATGAAAACTTTTCATGCCAAACAGTTCTTCATCACTGACATGTTTTTCGGCTAAACGTCGTGTTTTCGTCTCCGTAAACACCTGACTCACGTGTGCAACATCAATTAACCCATACAAGTCATAATCACCATGGATATAACTCAGTTGGGCCGCTTTGAAGTTTCTTGAAGCCTGTTGGGTGAGGGAAAAGTCCCGACGGGGCAAGCTCATATCGGTCAGCATCAGACAACCGAAATATGGGCTCATCGTATCCGTATCTACAGCATAAAAACCGGCATCATTTCGCCGGGTAAAAACCTTCCGGCGTTTTTCATCGGCACTTCGCCCGGCAGTGAACTTCTCCCAGCACTGTAACGCTGCGGTACCTTTTTGGCCGGTAAAGGCATGTGGCAGGAGTGTAGGATCGACCACCAACCCGGCGCATTTGATATGCAACCCCGTACTGGCGAACGAATGGACAGAAGCCGTTTTCGGCTTACAGTCTATGGGCTTGGGCCGAAAGCCCGGGCGGGAAACAAACGGCAATGAAAATTCATTCGTTGCCCGCACTAAAATAATATGGTCAAAATATCGCGCGGCTTCTTTAAATGCGGCAACATCTTCCAGCCTGATTTCTCGTTCTGAACCCCAGTTAAACGGTTTTAATCGAGCGGAATGATCGCCCGCATGAATGTTCGCCATTTTTTCATCTCCAACGTATCAATATCTGTAACATCGAGATTCAATCACGCTTGACCTCAGCAAATGTGCTAAACCACCACACAGGTCACATAAACAGCCCCGAATGCCTTTCCTGCTTATTGGTCTGGTTATTGCTTTATTCCTGTCAAACGGTGTAATCGGACAGCAAAATCGGAAAAGCGTCAAATTTTTGCCGCTTTCCAGAAATACTGCAACCGTTCAAGATTACTTCACCCCTTATGGGAAGGAGCAAAAGATGTCTACCCTGGATTCCCTGCTCAGTTTCAGAGGCTTCTCTCAGTTCGTTATGCAAAAACGAGCTCAGGAGGCTGAGACACAGACGAACAAAGTCAATCAGGCAGGTGAAACGAACAAGGCGGAACAGAGCAGCACCACTGCCGAACTCAACACAAGCACAACACGACAAAATCTGCGCCAGCTTCCCCTACGGGAAATCAAAGCACAAATTGGTCAGGATGCCACTTTTGTGAGGGAGACGGTCAAAAACAAACTGAGTGAATACAAGATACCGGGTCATGTAAAAATCGACATCGTCAAAAATCCACAGGGTGAAATCGCGGTAAACGGCTATATCCAGCGAGATACCGCACAACAGATTGCTGCAGATCTCAATCGTAATGAAGCATTCAAAGCCGCCTACAACCGAGTCAACGCCTATGAGCCGACAATGAACTACGTGGACACTGTCGTCAAACTCACAGACACCTATGGTGTGGGTAACAATCTATTTCATTCGATCCTGAGTAAGGATCAACAACACAATCAGCTCAGCGATATTGCTTTTCGATATGAGAAGATGGGTGAAAATGTCAGCTACCAGGAACAAACCCGGCCCGCACATAACCCCGAACCCGCCCCGGACGAATCGGCTCAGGCAAACGGCAGACCTGCCAACCCGTTTTCCCCTACAGCTTTAGACACGCCCAGCTTGCTTTCCGTGACGGCGTAGCTGATAACAGCTTAATTAAGAAAACAGTTTAAACACGAAACAGGTCATGCACGAAATGGTTCAGGATCACCCTTTCCTTCGCGGATAATAACCGGCTCATCATCGGTCAAATCAATCACTGTTGTCGGTTCAAAACCGGTGAAACCGCCATCAATGACCAAATCCAGTTCATGCTCCAGCATTTCCCGGATTTCGTAGGGATCTGTCATCGGCAAATCATCCCCCGGCAAAATCAAAGTACAGCTCATCAAAGGCTCTGAAAGCTCTTCCAATAAAGCAAGCGCAATCGCATTGTCCGGTACCCGTAAACCAATCTGACGACGTTTTGGATGAATCAGGCGTCGGGGAACTTCACTCGTCGCTTTCATGATAAACGTGTAAGATCCAGGTGTATGATTTTTGATCAATCGATACTGCGTATTATCAACTTTGGCATACGTGGAAATCTCTGAGAGATCGCGGCACATCAGCGTGAAGTTATGCTTATCATCAAGCTTACGAATCCGGCGAATCCGGTCTACCGCGGCTTTGTCACCTATATGACAACCAATGGCATAGGCCGAGTCAGTGGGGTAAGCGATCACCCCACCACCACGGATAATATCCACGGCCTGCCGAACCAGCCGAAGCTGAGGATTTTCTGGATGAATCTGAAAGAACTGGCTCATGACTGTTTCGACCCCCCCATGCAGTTAGGGGAATCCGGTGCAGCGTGCCCAGCCTGCAGCCACTCTTCCGGCGTGTAAGTATGGAGTGCGAGCGCATGAACACCGCCCGCCAACTCATCCGATAAAATCTGGTAAATATGTTGGTGCCGCTTCACCTTTCCCATTCCCGAGAAGGTCTCTGAGACCAGGGTAACTTTAAAATGCGTCTCGGAATTCGGTGGGACACTGTGCATATGACTCTCGTTTACCACCTCAAGCACTTGTACCGGCATTTGCGCTTCAAGCTTTTGTGTAATCGAATCTTGGATTGTTGTAGCCAATTTGGCTCTCCCTCTGTCTATTTAACCGGAAACCCTGGCCAAAACCTGCACCGCGCTTCCTCAGTACTGCGTCTAAGGCCCTTATAGTAGAACAATACGACTCCAAGTAGAACAATACTGATTTAATCGGCGCATTAGCAACCCTTGAAACAGTTGGGTGCGGCCACCGGAAATTTCTGAAAATGAAACACCTGTACAATCTACAGCTTGCCCTAAATCCTTTTAAAACCAGAGATTTTTTGACAATTCAGCAATTGTTAACAATCATCTTTATAGAGTTTACATTTCGTAAAGTGATTAACAAAACTACCCAAGACCCCTCTGACTATTATTGAGACAATAACGAAAAGGTAAATGTAACCTGGGTCAGGGTTATGTATACCGGGATGAGCTATGAAAATTGCACTTCTGGAAGATGAACTGGATCAGGCAGAAAACCTGGGACGAATTCTGCGGGAACACGGACACACCTGTGAACACTATGTATCAGGTGAATCTTTTTTGTACTCTGTAACACACAATAGTTTCGATCTATTGATTATGGACTGGGAACTGCCAGACATCGAGGGTATCGATGTGGTTAAACAAATCCGGTCCCAGGTGGAATGGCGTATTCCAGTTCTGTTTCTGACCCAGCGGGATCAGGAACAGGATATCGTAGCAGCTCTGAATGCCGGTGCAGACGACTACCTCGTCAAACCACCGCGAACCGGTGAATTGATCGCCCGACTGAGCGCGTTGTCCCGGCGGGTTCAACAGGAAACAGAAAGTCAGGTGATCAGGAAAGGGCCCTATGAAATTGATGTCAAAGCCCGAACCGTCAAAGTAGATGGCGAACCCGTCGGCATGACTGACAAAGATTTTGAACTGACAGCTTTCATCTTCGAAAACATCGGCAGATTGCTGTCCAGAGATTATTTACTGGAGCGTGTATGGGGACTGAAAGGCTCGATTAACACCCGAACAGTGGACACCCATATGAGCCGGCTGCGACGGAAACTAAAAATCAATCCGGAGAATGGGTTCCGTATCAGGACGGTCTATCAGCACGGATATCGCCTGGAGACTGTCGATCAAAGCGAAAAAGCTTGAACACCGGGACAGGGCTTGAACGCTGAAAACCAGCAGTGCGGTAGTGACAGTGAAACGAAACGAAATTGGCTCCAAAAACCGATATTCAACTCCAGCGTTTATCGCCTTGTGGTTTGCGCTGGTTCTCTCACTGGTTTGTTCACCGGCATTCACTGATGAACACGACGGTAACACCGCACAGCAATTCTCCTCGGAATCAACGACAGATACTGCAGTCGAGCCGACAAACTCCGAATCTGAACCCGAGACCCAGACCAGCAGCGGCTCCCCAAACAATGTAACCACCGGTGTCAGTGCCCAAAAGGCAAAACCTCAGGTTCGGACCTTACCCCCACCAAGAAGCAATCTCAGTCACGGAAAATCCCGGGATAATACCGGTAACTGGCGCTATGCCTTGAAACCGGAAGACAATGTCTGGACCGTCGCAGAGTCCTTTCTCAACCAACGCTACTCCTGGGTCGATCTGGTTCGTTTCAATCAGATCAAGGATCCCAATCAAGTCAAAACCGGCAATACTTTGCTCATTCCAATCAGTTGGCTCAAGGTTCAACCCGCACCGGCAAAAGCATTGTCTGTCTCCGGTGAAGCCCTGTTGAAACGCAGCCAACAACGGACATTCGATCCCATCGTTAAAAATACGTTGTTGAACGTGGGAGATACGTTGCGGACTCTGAACGGCTCAATACTGGTTCAGTTTGCTGACGGGTCTGTGTTGAGGGTTGAAGAAAACACCACGCTGATATTTAACCGTTTGTCCCAATTTGGCAAATCAGGCATGACCGACACCGGTCTGCGCCTGGAGAAAGGCCGGGTTTCCACTCGGGTGCAGCCCGTAAAAGAAAATGGCTCCCGCTATGAGATCACAACCCCTTCAGCCGTCGCGGCGGTAAGAGGAACAGAATTCCGATTAGCATCCGATGGCAACGGCAGCCAAGCAGAAGTCACTGAGGGTGTTGTGTTGTTTACAACCGGAAACAAAGAGATCACCCTGCCCGCGGGATATGGTGCCAGCAGCGACGTTAAATCCGGCCTGCAAACCATTGTCTCTCTGCCTGCAGCACCACAACCGGCAAACTTGCCAACGCTGACCAATACGCTGCCAATCACACTCACCTGGCAACCGGTTAAAGACATCCAGCAATACCGTTACCAATTGTTCAAACAAAACGAGAATGGTGACCTCGTTGAGTCCGATTTGATTACCAAACCGGATATCACGCTGACAAATCTGGTAAACGGACAATATCTGGTTGCCATGCGCGCAGTCGGATCACAAGGTTTCGAGGGCACCGACTACAAACACACCTTTACCGTGAAAGTCCGGGCAACCCCCGTTCAACTGGTTGCACCGGCCAATAATCAGCAGTTTGATTATAAACAGCCGGTATTCAGTTGGAAAATGCCCCCGACTCATGAACTCGCGCGTTTGGAAATTGCCGTCGACGATGGGTTTGAGAAAACCGTCGTACAAAGCAACTATATTCAGGATAACGCCCAGCAACTTGATGTTCAGCTCAGCCCGGGATACTACTACTGGCGCGTACAAACACTGGCCGGCAGCGAAGACATCGCCCACAGCGAAACCCGCCGCCTCGCCATTAAAGGCAAAATGGAGGCAACATCCATTCTCAGCGTGAACTACAGTGGCAACCGGGTAAAAGTCTTCTGGAAATCCATCCCGGTAGCAGAAAGTTATGAAGTGCAACTTTCCAAGTCTCCAGAGTTCACCATCATCCAAAGCCAGGAAACCGTCACCGACCCCAACATCGCCATCCGACTCGACGAAGGCGAACGCTACTACATCCGAGTCAGAGGCATCGCGAATGAACTCTGGGAACCGCAATACAGCTTGCCATATGAGCTTACGACGGGGTTTTGAATAGTGGTGCTGGACGTATCCGTGGCCAATAAAATCCGGACGTCGCTATTTAGCCAAATCTCTTGTTAATGAAATACCTCGTGTTTCAGGCGCTATTCATCGCAAAGATTTCTATCCAAGATAGGGATCTGTACTACATTTAACTTAGTCCCAACAGTTATATCCACCGTTATATTCTCCTAGTCCGAGTAAGGCTCAAAGTAATGAGAATCAAAAGAAGTTTATTATTAATATTGTCAGTATTTTTTATTACTAGTTGTGAGGGCCCTGATAATTGGAATAACGAGGAGAAATGCTTCGAACACAAATCTATCGAATCGTCTGCTGTTAACCACCTCACCTCCTTTAAACTGCCACACACAGAATTGAATAACTGCAGATTCCCCGTAAATTTAGAAAACACTCGTGAAAAAATTTGTCATCCGACCTTTTCATCATTAATAAACAGAAATTTTTTGCAGCCCGAATGGATAAGCTTCACAGCACACTATGCTCTTAGCGACAACTCTACAGAACGATCAGATATTCCAAATTCCAATACATCTATGAGTAACAAGGATCAAATGCCTATCAAATCCGAGTCCTCAAACTCGACAGTTTCAGTACTAATCGCGACTCCTAAATTATTGGGGCTTGAACACAGCTATTATGAATCAGTTGATTTACCCTCGAATAAACTCAATATGTACGAAGATTTCGAGAGGAATGTATGGACTTCTGTTTCGGCTTATATCCACTCATGCTCAGCGGAAGTAGAGGACCTGAGGGTAATGATGCGAGTGACCTACGATGAAAATGCTCCAAGCATTCCATCACAAATGTCGGTTCTAATGTATAGCAACGATATTCTCGATCGAGTTACTGTTTTAAATATTGAGCACAAACGTAATTCAAATACTTCAGATATCGGTCGTTCGGTATCTTCTTTGTCGCAAGCAGGATGGGTGTGGGGAGATAATTCTGCCCCGTCATCAAATGACATACGACCGGTATGCTCATTGCCCAGTGAATGGAATTTCACAGCAAGGAATCACCTCACCCTATCCAGCTCAAATAACAGCCTTTCTTGTAGATCAGATACTGTAAGTTGCGGATCTAAAACAACTTGCGGCCAGATGGCAAATTGTGAGGAGGCAAAAAACTATTTCGAGCAGTGTGGTCTAACAAGTCTAGATGGTGACAGCGACGGAATTCCCTGTGATAACCTCTGTATATGAACTGAAAGGCTACTGACGCCGAGTTTAAAGCTCCGCCTCTCAGGGTGCCTGCGAAAATACTTTAATTGCACGCCCTGCGCTCTATTGACGCACACTTGTTTGAACAGACATAAATATCAATCGTTCAAAACTTCTCCCGAATTAAGAAGCCTCAGCCATGACATGATTCAGTTTTTTCACTTAGAGTTCGACAATATTTGACTTACCTATTATTTGAGGATTCGTAACTACGCTCAATTTTGGCAATATCAACCTTGTACCAACTGTACCATTGTCGTTTGCCAAGAGTTTGCGCTTCTATGTGTTGGATATCCCTTTTCCAGGCTTGAATATCCTCAAGGCTTTGCCAGTATGATACTGCTATTTCCGTGTCGCCCTCTGTGCAGGCATTGAAAGCGTTGCATCCGTATTTGGAAAACGCTAAATCTCGCATTTTCTGAGCGGTCTCGGAGTACTGCGAATCAAGCGCTTTGATTTTTGCGGTGAAGATGACTGCGTACATTATTTATCCATTTAACATTTAGGTTTTTACAATTGCACTTCGGTTTTTACAGCTGCACTTAGTTTTTTACAACGACGCATAGTACATTGCATTGAATTACTGAACGATAAAAATGCGCTGATACTTTACTATCCTGAATAGATCGGTCAAGAACTGAACTCCTGACCATGTGAATTCATCTGAAGCCCAGGGGATAAAACCCTCAATTGAACGAATGCAGTGGTGGCTTCGAGTGTGTTTACAGTATTTTACATTCCATTGGAAGGTGTCACTAATTGCCCCTATACTCGGTTTACACATCTGATGAATAGTTACCTGTTACATGCAAAAACCCAAAACCAGCTACTCTGTATTTGAGCAGCATATTCTGGCTGTCTTCCTGATTGTCTTTGTCTGCATCTGTATTACGTTTGATTTCACCAAAAAGCTCGATAACATTTTCTACGACCTCTACATACAGTTGTTTCCTCAGTCCGTACCCAGTGACGTTGTGATAATTGCAGTAGACGAACAAAGTCTGATTGCCCTTGGGCAATGGCCCTGGCAACGGAGTTTACATGCCCAATTACTGGATACGCTGATTGAGCTCCCCCCTGAACTACAACCTGAAGCGATTGTTTTTGACATAATTTTTGCAGAGGAAGACCAGAAGAATCCTGATAATGATTTTCAGCTCGCCGGAGCAATGAACGAAAGTGGCCGGGTATTGATTCCGGTTCATATTCATCCACTGAGCAATCGGGAAACCCTCGCAGAAATCACGCCAATTGCTCCGCTTGCCGAAGCAGCTGTCGGTATGGGTCATGCACATGTCGAGCTGGATGACGATGGCATCACTCGTGGTCTGTACCTCAACGTGGGCATGGGGCAAGCCTATTGGTCCGCCCTATCCCTTGCCACTCTGGATTGGATACGCGGCAAAAAACGCTCTCCGTTGAAAGCATTCAGTAGCAGTCAACGGACGTCTCCCTACGTCAATATTCGGGAGAACTATGTGATGATCCCCTTTGCAGGGGGCGCTGGATCGATTACAACGTATTCCTATATCGATATCCTGACCGGGGATATCGGGCCAGAGGTGTTTAGCGGCAAAGTCGTCTTTATCGGTTCGACTGCAGCAGGTCTGGGTGACTTCCTGTCAACGCCGGTGTCCGGCTTGTCATCCCCGATGTCCGGTGTTGAATTTCATGCCAATGTGTATAGTGCGTTACAAGAAAAAACCGTGATCACTCTGGTACCACGCTATTGGCACTATTTGCTGAGCGTCGCGTTTGTCTTGATATCGGTTTTACTCATTCCCCGGATCAAACCGGAGCGAACACTGCCTGTTACACTGACCATATTGATACTGGTTTTGAGCTTCAGTTTCATCGTACTTCATCAGATGAATCAATGGTATGAACCTACACCGGCATTGATAGCCATTCTCGCCGCTTATCCATTGTGGAGCTGGCGGCGGATTTCAGAACTAAACCGATTCCTAAACCAGGAACTCGAAACCCTCTCCATGGAGCCCAAACTCAGCCACAGGCGGGTCGGGAATTTCCACCCGCCGGATCTGCTCGACGCGGTAATTTTCCTCCTGAACCCGAAGGGATGGTATTGCTCTTTGAATAGCGATGTCATTAAACATCAACACCTGGATCGCCACTCGGAATTGGATTCCATGACCCCGGGTTTCTGGCTGCATAAAGCAACAGAATCCTGGATTTGTTTTTCCCTGGCTGATCGACACTGGGTGATCGGGTTGCAATGGAGTGAAGATAATCACCTTGATCAGAAGCGTGCCTTTTTACACCGCATTTTATTGCTCGATAAACTGGATCAACCCGGGAGTACAGTATTCGCCCCCACTGAACGTTTGGCCCATCGAATTAACCAGGTTCAGGAGGCCATACTGAATATGCGAGACATGCGCCGCTTTGTCTCAGAAGGCTTTGACCGTATGCCAGACGGTGTAATCGTGACGGATCCAGTGGGCTCTATTATATTTGCCAACTCCCACAGTGAACTGATGCTTGAGCAACCCCGGCAAACACTTCTGGGACAGCCCTTGCAACGAATTCTTTCCAGTTTTACGGCACAAGATCCGGATGCATGGCAGCCCCTTTTTACACGGGTGTTATTACAAGCCCGGGTTCATTCAATGGAAGTCAGGCTCGCACATTTGGACTTGCTACTGCAGTTTGCGCCGTTTGAAACGGAAAACCCGGGCGAAGCCGGCATGATCGTCAATCTTTCTAACATCACGCAGTTCAAGGAAGAGCAACGCAGACGGAATGAAACCATCGATTTCCTGTCCCACGATGTGCGCTCACCACTGGTATCGCAACTTGCACTGCTGGACAATATCGAATCCGGTATTACCGCTGTAAGCGATGAAACCTTTGGCCAGATACG
Source organism: Oleiphilus messinensis (assembly GCF_002162375.1). Lineage (GTDB taxonomy): Bacteria > Pseudomonadota > Gammaproteobacteria > Pseudomonadales > Oleiphilaceae > Oleiphilus > Oleiphilus messinensis. The sequence continues at coordinate 3,578,054 of NZ_CP021425.1, forward strand.
ATCCCACGCAATCCGGAGCCTCAACCTTGCCGATCAATTTTTGCAAATTGCCCGAGCAGAACAAGTCGAATCCGACAGTTTTTATGACTGTAACTTGATCGACATTTTACTCAACGCAACGGATTCTTGCATGGCAAAAGCACGTCAAAAGGACATTCACATCGATTTTGACCCTGATATGGATGACTGCTGGGTGAAGGGAAATCCGGAATTGCTTGAACGCCTTTTCATCAATTTGATAGGCAATGCCTTGAAGTACAGCCCGGCGACAACAACTGTGAGTGTCGAGATAACTGAAAATCAGGAAGGCACTCACCAACAATCGGATTTATGGCACGTGACAATTTCTGATCAGGGTATCGGTATCGACCCGGATGAGATTGACGGCATTTTTGATCGCTTCAAGCGACAAAAAAAGAGCGAAACGCAAGGTGAAAAAGGTGCCGGCCTGGGATTAAGATTTGTCAAAGTCGTGGTCGAGAAACATCAAGGCACCATCAATGTGGCAAGCACACCCAAGCTGGGCAGCACTTTCTGTGTCTCCCTGCCCAAACTCGACTATATCGAACCCGCATAGTACACCACCTCCCCCCCCATATGGGGGATACAAAGTTCGCATTGTAACTTTATAATTCACTTATGCGTTCTATTTCGAACACCCAACCATTCGTTGCTTTCGATTTATTTCATTAGTGAAACTATCGTAAGCAACTGCCGAATGCTTGGGGAGTGGTCACTACACTCTTTGTTGCTCGTAGTTAGTAACCACTCGCCTTGCACGACTACTCAATCTGATTGAGTAGTGCACTGTGTATTGGCTTACGTTCACTTGCCCTGTAAGCCAGTCATCACCCTTTTACAGCCGACAATTTGTCGGCTGTTTTTTTATGACTGTTTTTTGATCAGGCACTATACTTAGGATGGTTGTATCCCGGAGGTAGCCTGCAGTGAAATCACTTTCAGTCTCAACCCAGATCCCTGATCCTTATCGAGCGGGCTTGGAGCTTGGTTATGCTCTCAAACCCATCAAGCCTGAAGTTGTCTTTCTCTTCTGTACCATTCACTATACGGAAAACAATGAAATCCTAACCGGAATTCTGGATGCATTGGAACAGGAAGATACGATCATTTTCGGCAACAGCGGTGACGGTTTTTATGAAACCAAGGGAGCCTCCGAATTAGGCGCAGCCACACTGGGAATCAACTCTGAAGGCAAAGTAGCATGGCACATCACCTCGGCCAATGGCCTCGAAACAGAACCAGAAAACTGTACGACCACTGCCATCAGTAATCTGAAAGCAAAATTTAACAACACAGAACCTGACCTGTGCTGGATTGCCGCTGATTTTCGAACCGATGCCAGTCGAATCGAAGCGACCTTACAAACTGCGCTTAAGGCTCCGGTTGTGGGTGGCATGGCGGCAGATGACAATCGAATGTCGGACTGTGCCTTGTTCAAAAATGATGAAATACTGCGGAACGCCGTAGTGCTTCTTGGTGCCCAAGGTGATTTTTCCTACGACATTATTATTGCCAATACACTCTCCGGTGTGGGCCAACCCGGAACAATCAACTCTGCTCACGGGACGCATATCAATACGATAGACAACATCGATGCGATGTCGTTCATTGAACGGGAAACCGGCAAGCCAGTACTGCAAAGTGATCGTGGCGTCACCTCACTCACAGTTATCGATGAAGACCAACCGGAGATAAAACGCATACGCTCAATAGTCCCTGACTTGTCTGCTGCAGAGGGCAGTCTAGGCCTGTATGGCGGCATAGAAACCGGAAAAAGAGTGCAAGTGTGCCTCGCAACGCCCGAGCAGATGCTGAACGAAGTACGCCAAAAGTGCCTGGCGTCCAGCACGCATGCCCTTGACCCCAAAGCGGGCATCATCATCAGTTGTGCGGGCCGAAAGTGGCTTTTGGGGGAACAGATACAAGACGAAATCAAACCGGTAAACGAAAAATTTGGTGCCGGGTTTCCGATCGCGGGCTTCCCCTCCTTTGGCGAAATTGGACCGATAAAAACAGGCTCAGGTTATTCTCGCCCTCTCTTCCACAATATGACCTACGTATTGGTATTAATCGGATAGGCCCGGAGTAAACAATGCCTGCCCGATTTTTGAGTACACTATCTCCGACGCCCGAAGGCTTTATCCCGTGTCAGCCACAGAAAAAAGATCTACTGACCGGGGTTGTCCTGATTTTAACCCAGGATACAGAGCGTCTAATCCAATCTGTTGAGAGAGGTGAAGAGCGTATCGCGGGGGTTTTTGTGAGTCCCGGAGACCGTTTCACCACAACGAAGCGGGGTGCGATGTTATGGCTCGCGACCGTACCCTCTGGCTGGATTTCCGATCTGCAAAACATTTTTTTACCGTTTTCATAAACCTGCTTAAACCTACTCAAGGTTTAAACGAGCCTATCCCTACAGCGCAGGGTGCGCGGAAAGCAGGGTTACGCTTTCCTGAATCAAGTCGGGACTCATGCCCGGTCTACCATCAAGGCGAGCCTCGACGGAGTAACTAACCCGATTCACACGACGAAAGTGACGCCAACCGCTCAGAAAATCTAATGATTTTTCGAGTGGTTGGTACCAACGCTGAAGTTTGTTGTAATACTGATAATCCCCGAGCGCCATCCTTACAGGCGGATGCTCGGTCTTAACGGTACCCTTCGCGTTAATACCAATGAGTTGTTTTGGCGGCTTTTCTTTAAAGCCATAATGCCGACGACCAATCACTAACGCGGCCGCGTGGTGATCTGAAAAACCGTGTCGATCGCGATACTTCATCCGCCCCAATAATGAGGTATAAGCCGGATTGACGTGATATAGGCGTATGCCGCGTTTAATGCTTTGCGTTTCAATCAAGTCCTTGATCTTGCCGTAAGCAAAGGCATTCAACATGCGGGCATACTGAGGATGATCCTGCTTTTGGTATTGCCGTTTCTTTTGCTGAAAATCCAGCTTTTCGATCACCACCGCTTTACCTTGCTGTGCGGCAAAGTCCATCAGGTCTCGTACGGCATCCCCAATAATAGCCGCTCGTTGAGCATCATTCTTATAGTGCAAAGGTAAGTCAAACGTTCGGTGTTGCAGTGGGTTACCGTTCCGATCCAGCTCGACGACCGCTAAGTGATCCGGGTTGACATCCACACCAATGACACCTTGATCAGCATCGATCCACTCTGCTTGCGCTGTTGGTCCTGCCACTTCCACGCTAACGAGTAACCGCCAACCTTTTTTGTCTCGCTTAAATCGAAAACTCAGGGGTTGCCCTTTGATTGATTTATCGAGTTTTTTAACCTGATTCTGCCAGACGGCTTGGGCAATAGCCGCCTTACCATGCTTGAATTTCAGGCAATCAATGTTAATGGTCGTGCCGAACGTAGCGCGTAATTGATGGGGTACCAGGAGTTTTAGCTGGTAAGCATCATCTTGCTCACTGGGCGATAGCTGGGCATTTTGACAGCCCCAGGATTCATCATGAGAACCCACTAATAGAAATTCACGGTGTCGCGCTTCGTGCCAGCGACATTGCCAATCCCTGATCCCTTCATTGGATTTTAGTGTTTGTCGCTCTTTCAGCAGCTTTCGACCGCCGAAACAAATGGGGGTTTTATTTTCCTGTTTTTCGGCCACCAAGGCGGCCTGCTTTTGCTGCCAACGATGCAGTTTCACTTGCTTCTGTCGCAGCCTGTTGCGAAGTTGTTTTGCCTGTTGCGGGCAGCCTTTCTCTGCAACATGATCACAGCGCTGCTTTAGCTTGTTGAGCGTTTTCTCCAGCTGTTTGATTTTAACGTCCAGCGTCACCAATCGGTTGTTTCGATTGGTTTGGTAAGACTGGATTAAACCTTTAATGCTTTGCCGTACGCCTTGAAACACTCGATAGCTGAACGGCATCCCCATTTCATGCATAAACTGGGTACGATTCAATTGCTGGGCTTTAGGCTTTTGTAAGTTAGCAAACCAACGAAACTTCACTTGATTCCACAGCTCGGCATAGTGGCACAATGCCGCATCCTGCTCATAAATCAAATCAAGCCGGGTTTCAAAGGTGAGTGTTTTCGTTGGCGTATCCACTAGGCGATGGCTCGTTGATTTTTACGACTACGTGAACCATGCAATCGCGCACTGAAGACCGTCATTAACGCTAACACATCATGGCAAAGTTGCTGTTCAAAGTTTTCTTCAACTTCCTCAAGAATGACAACCTCCGTACCGTAAAACTGGCAAAGCGCAAATAACAATTCAGCCCCAAATCGGAGTAAGCGATCTTTATGAACGATAACCAGTCGTTTTACCTTACGCTGACAAATCAACTTAATTAATCGCTTTAACCCCCGTTTTTTATAGTTTAATCCTGAGCCAAGATCATCAATGGTTTCGACAGCTTCATAGCCAGCCTCTCTGGCATGTTTTTGCAAGCGAGCAATTTGCGTTTGCAAATCTTTTTTCTGATCATGAGAAGAGACGCGTGCATAACAGATTGTTCTGCGTTGCTCATTAGCAGTCGACTGACCGCAAAAGGCTAAAAGTTTATCAAGCGCGTAACGACGATGGCCACCCGGCGTACGGAAATCTGAGAAAAATCGTGATTCTTTTTCCCAGCGACGAAGGGTGGAAACGGCCACACCCAGCAGAAAAGCGGCAGCGCCTATCGATAGAAATTCAGCCATAATCATCACCTCCATCCATGAGAAAACAATACTGTACAAGCTACTGTATATGAGTAGGTTTAGTCAAGTATTTAGTTAACTGTTAAAGCCCTTGCTGGACAATCTTGAAGACTCATTAAAGCAACAAATCCACAACACGGAACTGGAACGAACACTCAACCGCAATGCTCGGGACCTGCTGATTTCCCAGAAAGACTACCAACGGGTCACAAGTCGGATGCAGGAGCAGGTTCTGACACTAACCAAAGCACAGCAGCGGATCTCCCAGAGTGAAGCCCGTCTCAGACAGGTTATCGACCTGATTCCTCAACTCGTTTTTGCGGTCAATGCTAAAAATGAAATCATACTCTCCAACCATGCTTTTGCCAAAATACACGGCTACCAAACCAGCGAAATTCTAGGGCAACGTGAAGCGGATGTCGGCGCGCCAAACGCATGGCTAAAAGCGAGTTACAAGGCAAACAATCATGTTTTAAAAAACGGCGTTCGAATCAATCTTGCTGAGCAAAAATATCCATTGGCGAACGGCGAGATCCACTATTACCAAATGACGAAACTGCCATTCAAACTCTATGACGAAAGCCTGTCCGTGCTGACAGTCGCAACCGATATCACCGAGCTTAAAGAGGCAGAACGAAAAATGATCCAACTCAATCAGGAGTTGGAACAACGGGTTGAAGAACGAACAATCGCGCTGGAAACCACGAACAAGGCACTGATACAGGCTAAGAATACCGCTGAATCTGCGAATGAAGCCAAAAGCCTCTTCCTCGCGACGATGAGCCATGAAATCAGGACCCCAATGAATGGCGTAATCGGCATGCTTGAGTTGATCAAGGAAACAGAGCTCAACACCGAACAACGGCAAATGCTCACAACAATACGGGATTCCGCATTCAGTTTGCTACATATTCTCGATGATGTACTGGATTTCTCAAAAATAGAAGCCGGAAAACTGGAGTTGGAAAAGATACCGGTCACACTGCATGAAATTGTCGAAAGTGTAGCGATTACACTCGCGCCAAATGCGTTCAAAAAAGGCGTAGAACTATTTTGTTTTATTGACCCTAATGCCCCGGAAAAAATCATCTCGGATCAAGTCCGCTTGAGACAAGTCATGTTTAATCTTTGCGGCAATGCCATCAAATTTACCGAATCGGCCCAGGGTAAAACCGGTCAGGTTGCCATCCTGGTTGAGTGTTCAGAACGGACTGCCACCACCGCACAACTTGAGTTTCGGGTTAAAGACAATGGCATTGGAATGTCTGACGAGATGCAGAAACAACTGTTCAATCCATTTACTCAGGCTGAAAGTTCAACGACCCGCCGCTACGGTGGTACTGGCCTGGGCCTGTCGATTTGCAAAAAAATCACCGAGTTACTCGGCGGCACCATCACTGTACACAGCGCTCAAGGGCTGGGAACGGAATTTATTGTTACACTTCCAGTTGAGTTCACACCCAATGAATCTACCTCTTCACTTCAAGCGACCCAAGTGCTCTGCCTCATTCATGATGACCAACTCTTTCATATTGTTTCCACCTATCTGAGTGCCGCAGGAGCACAGGTGATGAGGCTGTCTGACCTGGAAGATGCCAGGATGCTTTTGCTACGGAAAACACAAAAGCATAATGAAAAAAGTTCAGTTAACACGACCCCTCCTTCCAACATGTTATTGCTACTCACAACCAATGTCCCCCGGACACTGTTCCTTGCATGGCAAGAACAATTCAGTAAAACACACCCCGAATTGGCCAGAGCGGTGGTATTGAATATGCGTTACAGCTCAACACCAGACTGGGGGGAACAGAATTCGGTTTTGTCCGCCTACCCGGTCAGGCGCTGGGATCTGTTATCCGCCTGTGCCTTCGCGGTCGGGCGTAAAAACAGTTTCAGTCCCCCCATTCAACAGGACTTAAGCCACCTCCCCCAATTTATCAACGCTGATTTATTGACGCCGGAAGAAGCGGAGAAAGCTGATCGGCTAATTTTGCTCGCGGAAGACAATCCGACCAACCAAGAGGTTATTAACCGACAGCTCCAACGTCTGGGTCACACGGCACTCATCGCCGAAAATGGTCTTGAGGCACTGGAAATCTGGCGTGCCCACAAAATTGCACTCATACTGACAGACTGTCATATGCCGGAAATGGATGGTTTCGAATTAACTCAGGCTATTCGGGAGGAAGAAGACCCGGAAGAAATTCAGTTTACTGCCCATGATTCACAATCACATCGAAAACAAACCCCGATTATTGCCATAACTGCCAATGCGATCCGCGGTGAGGCCGAACGCTGTATCGCGATGGGTATGAACGGGTATCTGGCCAAACCCGTAGAATTAAAAGCGCTGAATGCGGAAATAAACAAGTGGTTGTCTGAACCAGAAAAGCGACGGGATTACGATATTACGCGTCAACAAAACGCATCAACACCACAGGCAAAAGCCAAGTCAAAGACGCTTCCGCCAATTCCGGATGGCTTTGAGCCTGAATACCTTGCCACCCTGGTTGGCGAGGATCCGACGATCCTGAATGATATTCTGAAAAGCTACATCACCAGCCTGCAAGGAAGTCTTGTTAAACTCAGGGATCTCCTGGCATCAACTCAGTATCCAGAACTGAAGCTTGAAGCACACAAACTAAAATCATCGTCAAAAGCAGTTGGCGCTTTCAGTCTGGAACAACACTGTCAACAAATCGAGGCAGCCTGCATTGACAACGATAAAGCCGCACTCAAAAACCTGTTTAAGCGCCTGAATGACGATGCCGTTGCGATACAAAACTATTTAAGCAACTGCATCGAGATGCCATAAACGGAGTTAATCACAAGTTTTAGCAAAAAGGGCACGCATCTTGGTTTCATTTGGATACTCGATAATCCCCTTCTCAGTGACAATTGCATCAATCAAATCGTGCGGGGTCACATCAAATACAGGATTAAACGTGTGCACGCCCTGTGGCGCTATAATCTGCCCCTTAACCGCGACAATTTCATCGCCTTCCCGCTCTTCGATGGGAATATCCTGACCGGTGCGCAATTGCATATCAATAGTTGATTCAGGCGCAACAACCATAAATTTCAAGCCGTGATGCTTGGCAAGCACGGCCAGACTGTAGGTCCCAATTTTATTTGCCGTATCGCCGTTCGCGGTGATCCGGTCGGCACCGACGACGACCCAGTCTATTTTACCGGCTTGCATCAGGTGGCCTGCAGCCACATCCGCATTCAAGGTAACCGGAATGCCCTCTTGCACCAGTTCCCAGGCTGTAAGCCTTGCGCCCTGCAGCCAGGGACGGGTTTCATCAGCATAGACGTGGCCCAACACATTCTCTTCTTGCAAACGCCTGACAACACCCAAGGCAGTACCGTAACCCCCTGTTGCCAGCGCGCCCGTGTTGCAATGGGTTAGCACCCGAATCGGGGTCGACTGCCTGGCACGCATCAGCGCAACGGCCGAAGCCCCCATTTTTTTATTGGCGGCAATGTCTTGTTCATGGATTAATTGCGCTTCCTGTAACAATGCTTCCTGTAACAACGCTTCCACCGGCGAGCCATTGGATTCATGCTGCTGTATTACCCGCTTCATACGATCCAGTGCCCAAAACAAATTTACGGCCGTAGGCCTTGAAGCAGCAAGCACCTCAATATCCCGGGCTACCTGATCTGTCGAATCAGGACCGGATTTCAAAACCGATAGCACGACTCCGTATGCTGCGGTAATACCAATCGCCGGCGCGCCTCTTACAACCATGTCCTTGATCGCTGCAGCGGCATCAGCAGCAGTGCTTAATTCAATATAAACTTCCTCAGTCGGTAACTTCCGTTGATCCAGTAACTTCAGTTTACCTTCTGGTAACCAGTCTATCGCACTTACAGAGCGAGCATTGCCTGTGAATGAGGAGTCATTTTTATTTAACATGGAAAAGTCGGTTCCTGAATAGTGTTTCTACAGAATTGGGTTTCTACTGTATAGCGTATTCAATTGTGGACTGCGCTATAGCTTTAAATTTTGCGCTATTGTAATCAGATCGGAAGACAAAAAAAATAAACCTTTCCAATACACAGCGGAACTAAACGAATCACCCGAAACAGAATCATAATAAATCGAAGATCCGGAAACCGTTATAGTCTCACAGTACACATCCATGTACGCTTGCAAATACCTTGCAGAACATTAAGTTGCTCGGGCTGAATACAGGCGTTACATTTACAGGTGTCGAAGATCGGTCAGCAACGATATTTCCATTTAAAGGCGAAAAAATGAATATACCCGTGTCAGAACAACAGGATGTAAACCAGCCACGCAAAGTCGAGTCAATCATCAGTGCGTCGTGGGTAATCACTATGAATACGAACGCAATAGTGAGTGCGAATAATCAGCCCCCTGTACTCCAGAATCACAGCGTGGTGTTTGACAATGGCGTGATTGTTGACATTCTGCCAGCCAGTGAAGTTCAGAGTCGGTATATTTCGAATGAACATTTCCAGCTCGATGATCATGTGCTCATGCCGGGTTTGATCAATATGCATGGCCATGCGGCCATGAACCTCTTCAAAGGTATGGCGGATGACCTACCCTTGATGACCTGGCTAAACGAACACATCTGGCCCGCAGAAGCGAAATGGGTCAACGACGAATTCGTTAAAGATGGCACCCTTCTCGCAATCGCTGAAATGATCCGGACCGGTACCACATTTTTCAGTGATATGTACTTTTTCCCGGAGACCGCGGCAGAAGTTGCTCGAGAGCACCGTATCCGGGCTCAGGTTTGTTTCCCGATACTGGATTTTCCAACCAATTGGGGAGCGGGCCCGGAAGAGTACCTGCACAAGGGCTTATCCCTCTATGACCAATACAAGCAAAGCGAATGGGTATATGTTGGATTTGGCCCCCATGCTCCCTACACCGTGTCCGACGAACCGATGACAGAGATCATCAAGCTAAGCAATCAATTGGGCGCCAACGTACAGATCCATCTACATGAAACCGCATTTGAGGTGCATGATGCTGTTGAAAAAACAGGCAAACGGCCAATCCAGCGTCTGGCGGATCTAGGCTTACTGTCTCCCAACCTGCAATGTGTTCATATGGCGAATCTTGATCAGAGTGATATCGACCTGATTGCAGACAGCGGCGCACATATCGTGCATTGTCCGGAATCCAACCTGAAACTGGCTAGCGGCCTCTGTCCTGTACAAAAACTGTTAGATTCCGGAGTCAATGTAGCGTTGGGAACAGATGGTGCTGCCAGTAACAATAATCTGGATATGTTTGGCGAATTGCAATCTGCAGCATTAATCGCTAAAGTCGCCGCAGAAAATGCAGCAGCGGTGAATGCGCAACAAGCATTGGCAATGGCAACCATCAACGGCGCGAAAGCCTTGGGTCTGCAAGATCAAACTGGCTCCCTTGAAGTCGGAAAGTGGGCCGATATGATCGCCGTTGACCTCAGCGCAGTCTATCATCAACCGGTTTATGATGTAATTTCACATCTCGTATATTCCACTAATGGTTCCGATGTCGCATACAGCTGGATCGGCGGTGAATTACACCTGAAAGAAAAGCAGCTGCAAAAAATTGATACCGTGCATTTAAAATCCCGGGTAAAAAAATGGGCCGGCAAAATCAAGCGTCCTTGAAAAGTGGTGACAAATGACACAGCAGAAATAACACAGGACAGGCCCTGAAATGCCGGTTACGTGGTTCTAACGAGGTAAATATGGAAAAAACAGGCACTCATCAAAGCGCAGCAAACCTTAATGTCGATCAGGCGGAGATTGCGAAATTCGAGGAATTGGCAAGTCGCTGGTGGGATCAATCGAGCGAATTCAAACCATTGCATGATATTAATCCGCTCAGGGTTAACTACATCGATCAACGCGGGTGTTTGCCGGGTAAAACAGTCCTGGATGTCGGTTGTGGAGGTGGAATCTTATCTGAAGGCCTGTGCCAACGCGGTGCCCATGTCACCGGAATCGATATGGGTGAGGCGCCTTTGGCCGTAGCAAGGCTTCATGGTCTGGAATCTGGAATCAGCGTCAACTACTTGCAGACAACTGCGGAACATCACGCGCAGAACCATCTGGAGCACTACGACGTCATCACTTGTCTGGAAATGCTCGAGCATGTCCCCGATCCCGGGTCGGTTATTAACGCCTGTGCGCATATGCTCAAGCCCGGTGGCCACCTGTTTCTCTCCACGATCAATCGCAACCCGAAAGCGTACCTGTTTGCGATTATCGGTGCCGAGCGGCTGCTCAAGATGCTACCGAAAGGTACCCATGATTTTAAAAAGTTCATCCGGCCATCAGAGCTCGCTCGGTATGTTCGAAATGCAGGACTGGAATTGCAGGATATTACGGGAATGACCTACAACCCGGTCACTCAGCAATACAAACTGGGTAAAGACGTTGATGTGAATTACCTGATGCACGTTACTAAACCTCAATAACGGAATAGACCACCCTCGCCATGAAGCCTGAGCCTTTGAAAATGACACCAGCTGCAGTATTGTTCGATCTTGACGGAACATTAATCGATACGGCACCCGACTTTATCCGCGTGGTGAACGCGCAACGCCAGCAGTATGGCCTGCAACCACTTTCCTCAGAACAAATTCGCAACTCCGTTTCCAATGGCGCTCGCGCCCTGATCAATCTGTCGTTTGGCCTGGATGTCGATGATCCGGGGTATGCCGAGAAACACACTGAGCTGCTGGACATGTATCTGGCAGGCTTAGCCATGGATACCGTGCTCTTTCCAGGAATGGACAAACTGATTTCAGCACTGGAGTCAATCGGTATTCCCTGGGGCATTGTGACCAATAAGCCACGTCGGTTTACCGACCCGCTATTGGATCAAATGGCGCTCCAGAATCGCTGTGGCGTAACAGTTTGTCCGGATGATGTTACAAATCGGAAACCTGACCCCGAGCCGTTACTGCTGGCCTGTACTACACTGAAAGTAGAGCCTCGTAACTGTATCTATGTCGGGGATCACATCCGCGATATTGAGGCCGGCAAACGCGCAGAAATGTATACCGTTGCAGCCCGTTTCGGCTACATCAACGAACCCGCTGAGGTTTCAGACTGGGGTGCGGATCTCATTGTCGATCACGCGCAGGAACTGCACGACTTTTTACAACAGTACTTATAATTAGCCAGATGTGTAGCAACACGAAACACGCACTTTTGATACAGACTACAGGAACAACATTATGCTGGATTACAAAGCCCCTAAAGATCTCCTGAAAGACCGGGTTATACTGGTTACCGGAGCAGGAGATGGAATAGGAAAAGCCGCGGCCAAAAGCTTTGCGGCCCACGGGGCCACGGTAATTTTGCTCGGCAGAACACTGAAAAAACTGGAAGCGGTGTACGATGAAATTGAAGCATCCGGTCATCCCAAGCCAGCTATTTTTCCGCTGAACCTGGAGGGTGCTGCAGCAAAAGATTACGAAGACCTGGCCAATTCTCTCGATGAAGAGTTTGGCCGCCTGGATGGTATTCTGCACAACGCTGCCGTTCTGGGGCCACGTACTCCAATTGATCAATACAATACGGAAAACTGGATGCAGGTCATGCAAGTCAACTTGAATGCACCTTTTTTCCTGACTCAATCACTTATTCCGCTTTTACGCCAGTCGAATGATGCCTCGATTATCTTCACCTCTTCCAGCGTTGGCCGAAAAGGTAGAGCCTACTGGGGTGGTTATGCTGTCTCGAAATTCGGTGTGGAAGGATTAATGCAAGTCGTTGCTGATGAATTGGATGACGAACACAACAACATTCGCTCCAACTCAATCAACCCTGGCGCGACCCGCACCAATATGCGTGCCCATGCCTACCCGGCAGAAAACCCCGCTCACAATCCAGCACCCGAGGAAATCATGCCCGTCTACCTGTACTTGATGGGACCGGACAGTGCGGGAATCACCGGTCAGGCGTTTGATGCACAGCCGAAGAAGTAATCTGAATCGATTGATGGCTTGACATTTTTGGGGCCTGTTGACGTTTCATCCTTCGGCTTTACACAACTGTGCATTCCTACCGAAGGGTGATGTCTTATTCGCAGCGATTGAAATTTGTTAACACCCCCTACCGAAGCTAAAAAACATGGCTGATCAACAGCCTGCGTCGCCACCACCGCAACTCCCCCCGCCATCACCGAAACCGCCACCGCCAAACCAGCCGCCGGAGCCACCACCTGAACCGCCACCATCAAACCAATTTCCAATGCGGATAAACAACAGAACAATGGATACTGCAAATATAATCGGGCAAATCGCTTCAGTGATGAAATCTCCAGAGTCAATATCGATATAATGCCATGCGCCATAGGCCACGAGCAGATTAACAATCAGCGATATCACAGTTTATGACCTCGGGAAATTCAATAGTTTCAGGGGGCTTAAGGTATCCGTTTAACGAATCGGAGCTTTCTGGCGCTTTTGGCCAAATAGACCGAACCAGAACAAACCTTCGAGCATGAAGCCCAGGAAAAGGAACAAAATACCGCCGGCAGGAATACCAAAGGTGTAGCATGCAATTGCTGCAAACAAGCATGCGAATGATAATAAAATTCGGGTGATTACTTTCACAAAACTCTCCTTTTCACGAGCCACTTTTTCACAGGCCAAGCAGTACTTAATTGCACGTCTACCTTAAGCATACCCGCTACAAAGGGTCGTAACAATCGGGATAACATTAACAATGTGTATTATATCGCTCCCAACTTTGAACCAAAGTACGACCGGTTTTCGTTTAAATGAGAGTGAAACGGGTCACGATGAACCAGTCATCGTGACCAAGCATACAAGTTACTATCGTTTCCGCAACTCTGTAACCTGCTCGCCCTTGACGCCCCAGTTGTCCGTTGGAATCTCGGTAATGACTACGTGTGTGGTTTCAGGGTTTTTGTTCAGTACATCAACAACTAACTGCGTTGCACCCTGGATCAGTTGTTGTTTCTGCTCTTTGGTAACGCCTTCGTCAGTTACCTGAATATGGATATATGGCATCGCTACTCTCCTTTACGAATTAAACGGTTGCTATCTGGTCAACATTCTCGGTTTGCCCGAGGTAATTTGATTCAATATGTGCTTTAAAAAACGCCTTGGTATTTGATCCCGGTACAAAATCTGTATCGTTGAAGACAAAAGCGGGTACGGACTGAACCGGAAACATCGCTTTACGTCGCTCTTTTTCTGCCATGACCGCTAACACTGATGGATTATGCAGAGCAGAATCAAGCAATCCCTGTGCATCGAGGTTTGCATTAATCAGTACCGAACGCACCAGATCAATTTCACTCAAATTTATTCCCTTTAAGTGATACGCCTCCAGCAAGCACTGATGGGTCTGATGATGAACACCGACCATTTCTGCCGCAGTCAAAATTCGATGCACCAGATTCGTGTTGTAGTAATGCGTCCGGTAGTTAAAATCAATCCCGATTTGATGCTCATCAATCACGTTCTGTAGCTTCTTCCGATACGCCTTGTATCGCGTCTCACTCCAACGATGATGCTCGGTGAAGTAAAGTTCGATAGGCATCCCGGCCTCCCCCATCCACGGATTCAATTCATGGGGAATAAAGTTCCACTCGACCTCAACGGTATCCGGCAACTCTTGTATTGCACCTTTGAGATGGTGCAGACCAATCGCACACCACGAACAGACAAGATCGTGTATCACTTCAATCTTGATCGTCACAACGCTTTACTCCACATTCAAATAGTCTGGAATATCGGCATACATTTTATTGACGATCAACCATTTATCGTTCTCCTTCAACAACCCCAGAAAATCGACAAAAGTTGATCCCAATAACGGACACAATACTTTTACCATTGCTTGTTGCCCAAAAACCTCGATATTCAATATGCGGTACGCGTACGGTAAACCTTCATTTGCCGGTACAGGTCGATTGCTGACCAAACTCAACCATTCATTTATATCCCGGCGTATTCCCGGTGCTTTGAGTACGCAATCCGGATGAAAGATACGCTTCAATAAATCAACGTCAGCATTGTGCAAGCCATCGAAATATTGATGGGTGATCTCAATCAGGGTACTTAGGGCTTCATCGTTCATTTGGCTTCTCATCGCTTCTTATTGGGCTGCCAGGGCAGTCTTAAAGGCATCGTGCGCCATCACCTGCTCAATCATCCGTGTTGTTTTCGCTCCCATCACAATATCAACCGGGAAAAACTGGCCCCAACGTGAATACACTGTGAGCAAAATATCTGCAGGCGACATCGTTGCACCTCCCAGAAATGGAGCTTCACCCAGGCGGGACTCAACAACCTGCCAAAGCTGGTTAATGCTCTCGGCAGCCGCATTCAAAGCATCCAGTTTCACATTATCATCAGAAACGTTCTCACTGATGAAAAACAATCTTCCATACGCTGGATGCATTGTTGCATTGGCGAATAGCATGCTTTCCAATGCAGTTTCTCGAGCTTCACCCGATTCAGGCAGCAGGTTGTTTTTGTGTCGGTCCAATATGTAGAGTATGACCGCAACACCTTCTCGAACCATCCGCTCACCATCTTTGACGACTGGAACAAGCCCGGTCGGATTCAAATCGTTATAGTTGGAAACGGTATCTTTATTGACAGTCTGAAACGGGACGTCAAGCAAATTAAGAATGGTGTGGGTTGCCAGAGAGCAGGCATGAGGTTTGAAGTAAAGTGTATACATGATTTGACTCCGCTAATGATTAAGCAGTTAACACCAACACAAAGTGCGACTTGGTGTAATTATTCTCTCCGGATTTAGCTGCTCGAAAAACAGCAATAATGTTGATACACTCTTTCCAATTTGGAAACCGGGTTCACAATGAACAAACTCAGGGCGATTAAACTTTTTGTACGCTTGGTCGATTTAGGCAGCTTCGCCAGTGTGGCGGATGAGATAAACTCCACTTCTTCCATGGTCAGTAAGGAAATCAGCAAGCTGGAGACAGACATCGGTGCGCGCCTGCTGCACCGGTCTACCCGAAACCTGCAGTTAACGTCGGTAGGCCGAGGCTATCTCGCCCGGTGTCGTGAAATCATCGCACAGATGGAAGATGCAGATGCCTACGTTCAGCAAGAACAAAACAACCTGCAGGGCCTGCTTAAAATCAATGCGCCCATGGTGCTGGGGCTGATCGATCTGGGCAAAGTATTTGCGGATTTTATGCAAATGTACCCGCAGGTCACGCTGGACATTCACTTGGGTGATGAAAGCCTGGATCTCGTTGAACATGGCTTTGATCTGGGATTCAGGGCGAGCAGCCGACCATTGGATTCAAACTACATTGGCAAACCACTCAAATCATTTACGTATCAGGTCTGTGCGTCTCCCGAATACCTCTCCCGTCATCCCGACATACAGACCGAAAGAGACTTAATCGATCATAACTGCTTCATTTACAGCTATTTCAAGGGTGGCAACGAATGGCCGATCAACAACGGCATTCATATCTCGGGTAATTTAAAAGTGAATAGTACCTTGTTCATGCGGGATGCAATCGAAGCAGGATTAGGTATTGGCTTTCTACCCAGCTTCGTTGCAGAACAAAGCCTGCAAAACGGAACGCTGGTTGAAATTCTCAACGCAACGGAGAAGCCAACTCTGACACTCTATGCACTCTATCCCAATCGTAAATTTGTACCGCCTATTCTGGCCAAGTGCATCGAGTTTCTGGGCGACTGGTTTTCCAGTCGCACCTGATGGGAGTTTATTGGTCGAAGTTTTGTGCCAGCCAGTCTGACAAGATCGCACCGAGCTCTTCGGGCGCATCTTCCTGAAAAAAGTGTTTTGTTTCGCTACTCAAATCAACGACCGTCGCAGGAACACGCCACCCCCCAAAATCGGGCAATACGCGACTCTGCACAATGTTTCGTGTGGTCAGCAGATTTCCGTTTGTGGGATCCGAAAAAGGCTCACCGGTCGCGGGATCAATAGGAGCAAAGTCAGCAGGTACCAGTCCAGGATTACCGAACAATACCAGTTTGGGAATAGCCGTTTCAGAAGCATACTGAGCGAGCTGCAACCAATCGTCGAGCACCGGACCCGGCTGGTCAAGAAACCCGATTGAAAACGCAAACTGAAAGAGTACTTCTCGATCTTCAACCGTCTGAAATGGCGACAAGTACTCCTGATAAGCCACCTCTGTGATGTTCTTGATAACAAACTTTTCATCAAATGCAGGCTCAGACTGATCATTAAACTGATTATTGGCCATAACCGTCCCAATCCAGAAATCAGTCTCCGTTGCCAATTCCCGGCCACCAGTAGAAAGTAACCTCGCAATAGGAATACTCGGAGGTAAAGCATCAGCACTGGGGAATGGTGCAAAAGCGGTTTCGAACAAGGCCAGTCCTGAAACTCTATGTGGATTTTTTGCTGCATAGCTCAGCCCTACCGGGCCGCCATAATCGTGCAAAACTAATTTAACGTTATTCAATTCCAACTGGTCAACAAAGGACGTCAAAAACGCGACCTGATCACTCAGCTCATAACGTTGAACCTTACTGGACTTGCCAAAGTTCACCAGATCAACTGCGATAACCCTGCCGTTGTCCAGCAAATGGGGAATAACATCCCGCCAGAGATAAGCACTGGTTGGCACGCCGTGTATCATCAGTATCGGATCACCTTCCCCTTCGTCCAGATAATGTACACGAACATCATCTGAAACATCTATAAAATGAGAGCGATAGTTATATCCCTCGTACGCAAGATCACTCTCCGGGCTAATATCATTAGAATTTGAATCATCATCACTACAACCGATTAATACGAATATCACGCCAACAGCAAGCACTGATTTAACTGTACTCAAACATTTTAACATAATGGTCGTCCTGGATTTATTGCTCGTCCTGTATCATTTACAGTGCGACCACCGATACCGGGGAAAATTCTCGCCAACGTAGTTAATTTGATCAATTTTTTGGTTAATACGGATTTAAATGCAAAGAGCGTGAAATCAGTCACATTTAGACAAAAGCGCAACCTGCATCAGTTATCGCCAAAACAAAACACTTTTTTGAAAATATAATTGAAAAAAATTATTCACCCGTATGGAGAGTTTGTCTTAAATATTTAATAAATATAAGAAAAAATAGCAGTGACCACACAAATATACGAAAGGAGCACACTCTGATAAGTGAAAGTTTGGCACTAATAGCGCTAGGGTCTGTTGATAAGAAAGGAAGTTCTATGGCGTATTCAGGTTCGATATTACTTGTGGATGATGACCCCGATCTGACAACGATGTTGAGTGTTTTTTTAAAGCGCGAGGGTTTCGAGACAGATGTCGCCAATTCGGGATTTGATGCCTTGGGAAAGCTGCATGAGCAGATAGACTACATTGCAATGGTGTTAGATATCGTCATGCCGGATAAATCCGGCTTGGATGTTCTCCGATTTGTCCGTCAAAACAGTTCTGTACCAATTATTCTGCTCACGTCACGAAACGATTTCTCTGACAGGATCAACGGCCTCGACCTGGGTGCCGATGACTACCTGACCAAGCCATTTAATCCTGGCGAACTGGCAGCAAGACTCAGAGCGTTGTTACGCCGTTGCAGTGTGCAAATGCCGGAACAAAAACATGTTTCTCTGCACGGGATCAAACTGGATTCGATTAATTTGAAAGCCACTCACGGGAAAACTGATTTAAATTTAACCACAGTCGAATTCTTGACGCTATATCAACTGATGAGCCATGCCGGATCCCCTGTCTCCAAAGAGCATTTAACCCGAACAGTATTAAAGCGTGCTTTAATCCCTCAGGATCGGAGCATGGATGTCCATATCTGTAGAATTCGCCAAAAACTCAGTACGGCGGGTTACCCGGAAAACCTCATCAGCACACTTCGTGGCAGCGGCTGGCGATTTCTTGCTGAACTAACCGAGTCAGCTTGATGGGAGAACATTTATCGCGACCATCCCAAATTCCAAGGCAAAAAACCATCTGGCGTCAAATATTCGCCTATGGCGTTCGTGGACTTTTCTGGAAAATATTCTTGGCAACATGGCTGACGCTCCTCGGTGTAATACTCTTGACTGTTTTTTTAGTGCAATCGTTTCCAACCGTCTCGCATCCCACTTTCCGGGAAAAGCACAGCGAAGTGCTTTCGATGTTGGTCAATGAATTAATACAAAAAACAGAGCAATCCAAATTACAGTTCGAGTACCCATACACACTTTCAAAACAAGAAATTGCGAAACTGGATGCAGTAATTCGGCAAAATGGATTGCCACCACCTGAGGAAATGATCGATTTACCACCTGGAGGTCTAAAACTCATCAGCTTCAAAATATTTGATGCGCACAATTCACTTTTGTTTTACTACCCATCACCGGTGAGTAATGCAGATCTTGATTATACTTTTCCATTTCAGAGTGCTTCAGGGCAACACTACCGAATTGCTACCTTTTCGACACCTCCTTCACCCTTTTTGAGTAAATTATTCAAGCGTGCGGCTTCCATTCAGGCCGGTTTACTAGTTTTGGCGACCTTGCTACTAAGTCTGACATTGACATGGCTTATCACAAAGCCATTGATACAACTGGGCGAATTGGGCCGCCGTTATCTAAAACTGGAAAAGTACGATCAAGAACCTCTTAAACTTTTAGCTCGACGCGACGAAATTGGCGCACTGGGACGTGAGATTGCACATCTGATCAAAACAGTCGAAGAGCAAAAACAAAAAAAACAGGAAATTTTAAATGACATGTTGCATGAAATTCGTACGCCCCTGTCCCGACTAAGAATGGCAACGTCACTGTTTGAACAAGACCCGACCTCTGAACTGGATGAATTTCTCGTAAGAATCTATCAAGAGTTCGAACGTATGGAGACCTTAACACAACAGATCCTGGAGCAGTCCAGAGTTGAAGCCGCTGAAATTCAGAGCGAATTTCTGGATGTGAACAAGTTTCTGAGAGAACTTTTGCGAGATGTACAATTTGAATTTCAACAAGCATCAATTGATGCAAGCTTTCCCGATACTCCCCAGATAATTACCGCCACCAATCGCGAACTATTGAGAAGAGCCACTGAAAATCTGCTTAGAAACGCCTGTAAATACTCCCCCCGTCACGAAAGCGTTTTCGTCGGCATTACAAATCACGACTTTTATATTCGAATTTGCATCGACAATGCCGGGAAAGGGATCTCCACTCAGGACATTGAAAAGTTAATGACTCCTTTTTATCGGCTATCAATCAGTCGATTTGAGTCCGGCTTCGGCCTGGGACTGGATATTGCTAAGCGTGCGATCGAATTTAACAACGGCAGGTTAACGCTCGAGAAAAGCAGCCGGGGAGGCTTACTCACAAAACTGGACCTCCCGGCTATTTCCCCAAATTACACCCCGGCATTCTCAACCCGACAGCAAAGGGACGAACGCACAGGTCACGAGTCGATAACAGCTGATTTTCGCAAGGCAGACAATCTACGATAATTCGCTTCCAAAACGCTACCGATAATTCGACTTGGCGGGACGCCCACAGCCAACGCCAGTGAACCCAGTCTATTATGTTCATGATTATCCGGATCACATCGATGTGCCATTTCCTGCGTCCAGGCTTTCGCCAACGGTATCATAACCTGTGTCAATCTGGGATTACGGCGCATCGCTCTCACGAACGGGATTGCCCAGTAATGGTATCCTCGCAATACCGTTTTCCCGAGGAATTCACGGCCGTAATATTGATCCCATTGGTATACCTCATCGGATATTTCGCCTATTTCATGCATGTAGGTGCAAATAACAGTGTTTCCGGAAGGCCCGTTTTCTGTCGTATTCGTATCACTTTGATAGCTGAATCCACTTGCAATATCGCCATTGCTAACGCCTACTAGTTTGACTGTTGTATCACCCGCACTCACATAGGTATCACTGCCATCCGAGTATGAGGTTACAACCACATCGCCATCAAATGACAACGTATCGGAGTTACTGGAATAGTCTGTTATCGTGTCTGTGCCGTCGTCAGAGTCAAATTCAAATCGATCCTGGCCGCCACCACCAATTAAAGTATCGTTGCCGTTTGCTCCTCTCAAGGTATCACTGCCACTTCCGCCGTCGAGCGTGTCTGCATAATTACCGCCCCCACCATTGAGGATGTCATTACCGGCCCCACCATAGAGTGTATTGGCAACCCAATGTCCCGTAATCGTATCGTCATAATCTGATCCAATAACGATTTCTACACCACCGCCATCGTTATTTTTGAATTGGTCGATTCCTTCTGAATGGGTTATCTTGCTCCAGTTTACTGTCGAGCCTGACACACCGCTGGTAGATCGTGAATAATCAACGGTATCGGTTCCTGAACCACCCCAGATTTCATTGCTGCCGCTGCCGCCGTAGAATATATCATTTCCAGATTCACCTTTGAGGATATCATTACCACCGGAACCACCCAGTACGTTATCACCACTGTTACCGGTGATCGTATCGGCAAACTCGGTGCCAATGATGTTCTCAATACTGTAGAGGCGATCTACTCCTTCTACATTTTGATCACTGATAAAGCCATTGGCAGATACTAATGTATAAGTCCCATTCTGATCGGTAGCGGTTACGGATAGATCTATATTGACTCCTGCTCCGGAATTGGCATCCTCATAAGAAACAGTGTCAGACCCGTTGTCAGCAGATTCGTTGTAGCCACTGTTGTTATAGGCACTCTCCCCCCCAAAGAAATAGTTAATGCCACCACCGCCATAAAATACATCATCGCCGGTGTAACCATAAAAGTAATCATTACCGTCATTCTGGGGCGACCAGCTATCAGTAGTTTCCTTTTGATAACCGTAAAGCACATCTCCATAGTTGGTACCATACATGCCCTCGTCAGAGTTACCATAGAGATCTTCATAGTAGGATCCAGAAAAAGCCCCCAAAATCATGTAACGACCAGACAGATTTCCAAGACTGGCTTTCACATCGTCCGACAAATCAGCGTACAAATCACTACTGCTAAAGATTGAACCACTGTCATCTCCGCCATAGGTAACCGCATCATTTTCAATAATCAGTGCCGAATCGAGTAAAGCTTTTCCATAAAAATTCTGGGCAGAATCACTGATGCTGCTGTCATAGTAAACTTTGGCGAGTCGTCCATTTCCATTCACATAATCCAAGGCAAATGCCGAGTTGCCAATACCATCGGTGGTAATGTCGATATTAATGTTTCCCGTGCTGGCCAGCGGAACAATGAATACATCTTCTCGCGGATTAAAATCGGTAATCGTCGCGTAATGTGCCGCAGTTGCATCCTCCACAGTTTGATAATTACCGGATTCATCATTCAATACCGCTTTGAGCACATCAAAGGCCATCGGCACAATTTCTTTGGTAATTTTGGTGCCAGAGAGCGTGAACAAAAGATCCGTAAAATCACCCGCCATGCTTAGAGCCAGGTTACCGAAGTTAAAATCAGAGTCATAACCTGTTGTGGTTGGGTGGGTAATTATACCGGTATAAAACGTATCTGCACCGGATCCCCCGGTAATCACATCATCATCACTGCCATCGCTGAGATCACCAGTGAAGATTAAATCGTTTCCGGCACCACCGTTGATGGTATCAGAACCATCACCACCATCAATGTAGTCATCACCACTGCCACCATTTATTGTCTCTTCTTGAGCTCGAAGCCAAGTGTAGATATCATTATTGCCATCTTCCCACTTTTTCTTCGTATCCGTAGCACCTATTATAATATCGTCGCCACTTGTACCATTTACCTCACCATAGTACTCGTAGTATTTTGTTTTATTCCCAATGAAATCACTCCAGGTACGATCATGCTTTAAGGTGTTCTCAAAATAGGTGCTACTCATGGAGTAAGGGGTATCAATAGTCTTGAGAATATATTTCCAGGTTGTAGCATAGGGACCACCAATATCGCCAGAGTCCCAGACTTTGGTACTGGCTTCAGCCAACACGGTCTGTCCATCGACTGTTAGTGTCAGTGAATCATCTTCAGCATGTAACTCAGCAACCACCTCATCACTCATTTCCTGACCGAGTACAAGTTTGGCAAAAATACGACCTTCATCGCCCTTACTATCACTTTTGTTGATCAAGGCATCAATGGCATGACCTATTTCCTCCAGAACAACCGCAACCTGTTGTGTGTCGTTTGCATCGCCGTAAAACGTATCGGAAATAAAAATCGCGTTTAATGACTCAACATAAACCCCATCGGCTCCCTGCAATTCCAAACCGGATCGCAGCTCAATACTGGGAAGGCTGCTAAAATTACCATTCCGGTATTGATCTATGAGGGATTCAAAAATAATCGCATCGTAATTTTCCCCAAACGCTACGGTGAATACTTTTGTATCAAATACATCTTTAGCAACAAAATCCTGCAGCGCATTTTGAGCACGCAATAGCGTATCAGATAGCAGCGCTTTCCCATGGGAAGGGCCACTAATGGGATCAACAAGCAATGATCGAGAGGGTCGCATGTACTTTTCTCCTTGGCAATCAATTATCAGGTTTCCTGAGTTAGCGATACTCTGCACCGTCAGAGTCAGAGCATGCAGTGTTATAAAGGAGCGAAATGCTAACGGATCACTTTGTTAAGAAAAGTTAAGATCGAGGGGAATTTTTCATTGCTTAGATGCAAAATCAGGATTTGTTAAGGTCAACTCTGAACTTTACAACTTTTTTGTGTTCCCATCTTTTTAAAACCCTGTTACGCAATGCCAAAATCCGATCTAAACTGATTTCAATCCAGAGAGTGCAGTTCCCTTCAAGGATACTTTTTAATCGCCCTACAGGAGACCTCCCATGTATCACTCCCCTATTCAGAACTCTGCTACCTTTAGCTACAAACTATGCCATTTGCCGCTAATTCTCGGTGCACTCATGTCGGGCCAGAGTATTGCAGACTCTATCAGCACCAGTTTCGAATTCAGTGGCGATAGCAGTGGATTTGTGCTTGGCTCCACACCTGAAACGCTTTCGTTTACGGGTGGGCAGGCGCAGAGTATTGGTATTTTTTCACTCTACCATTCAGGAAGTAACGCCTGGATGATTGCACCGGGAGAAACCGGCTCAATTTTATTTGAAACCGCCCCGGAGACCTTAAAATTTTTCATTCGAGACCAAAGCAGCAACACGGGTGGCGAACTCGAAATCAGGGATGAGGACGATAACCTGGTTCTACAGGTGACCGCCACAGCCAATCAATGGACAGAAATCCATTTAACCGATGAAGACAGCACAAATATACGTGAGGTTATTCTGAGAAATACCGGTAATAATGGCTTTGCTGTACTTGATGATCTTACTTATACCGCACAAGTCAACACTCCGTCCCCCGATGGAGAGCCATTAAGCAACCCGATTCCGATGTCAATTCCGATGGGGATGCAACCCTTGCGTCTGGAGCCCCTCAGCACCAATTTAATAGCGCCAAACCACGGTACATTTGCTCCAGGATGGCCCGAACATCTCATTGTAACGGATCAAACTGGCCAGATTTGGGCAGTGCATACAACTCAGGGCACATCCGAATTACTTCTGGATTTATCCGATTCTCTAGTCACCCTAGGGGTCGCCGGAAACAACAGTTTTGATGAACGAGGCTTACTCGGCCTGGCCTTTCATCCGGAGTTTCAAACAAACGGAAAGCTTTACACGTATACCTCTGAACCCGCGACGCAAACTTCTGATTTCGCTCTAAGCGGCGCAACCGCAAACCATCAATCAATTATATCGGAGTGGACCATTACAGATCCGATGACCCCCGCATCCGTGATCAACCCCGACTCAAAACAGCCCCTATTACGCATCGACCAACCTCAGTTTAATCACGACGGAGGCGCAATCGCATTTGGCCCGGATAACATGCTTTATATCGCACTAGGAGATGGTGGCCAGGCGGATGACCAAGGTGACGGTCATTCAAGTCTGGGCAACGGGCAAGATAAGACAACCCCCCTTGGTAGTATCCTTAGGATTGATGTAGACGGGTCGAATGGACGAAACGGAAACTATGGAATTCCAACAGACAATCCATTTCTAGATGACCGAGATGCACTTGACGAGATTTTTGCCTACGGTCTGCGCAACCCTTTCCGTATGTCTTTTGATCGCTTAACCGGTGAACTCATTGCCGCGGATGTTGGCCAAAATGACATAGAAGAAATTAATGTAATTCAATCCGGCGGTAACTATGGCTGGAATTTACGGGAAGGCAGCTTTCAATTCAATCCTAACGACACTGACCCGGGTTTTGTCAGCCCTGTAACCACACCAAATGAAAATTTAATTAATCCCATTGCAGAATATGATCATGATGAAGGCATTGCGATAATCGGAGGCTTTGTCAATCGAGGCAACGATGCCGAGACGCTCTCTGGTCGGTACCTGTTTGGTGATTATCTGGGTCGCATGTTTCACTTAACTGAGTTCAATACAATCAATGAAGTACAAATCGAAAACCGACCGGCTGGACTCAATGAACGTATCCTTGGATTCGGAGAAGATATAAATGGCACACTCTATTTAATGACCAATACCACCGGTACGCCATTTGGGTCAACTGGCCGTATCTATAAATTAGCAAATGCCATTACTGACGGTAGTTATGAGCAGTTGGTCCAGCTTATCTACATTGCATTTTACGGGAGACCCGCCGATCCGGCTGGACTCAGTTTTTGGGCATCAGAACTGGCAAACAACCAAGGGGACTTAACTGCAATAATTGAATTCTTCGGTTCCTCTGTGGAGTTTACGGAACGTTTCGGTCAGTTTGACAGTACAGCACTAATCAACAATCTCTTTAGCCAGATCTTCAGCCGAGAAGCAGATTCAGGCGGACTGGCTTTTTACGATGAACTGTTTACTTCAGGACAGCTCAGCTTGCAGCAGATTTCACTGGATATATTAAATGGAGCCCAAGGGAACGATGCGCAGATTATCGCAAATAAATTGAGCGTTGCGGTCTATTTTACAAACGCCGTCGAAACCGGCTCTCTTTCGTATGATAGTGAGAATATCAGTGTAATTGTAGATATCATGAACGCTGTAACAGACAATCCACAATCGGGGATAGATGCCATTAATGGCTCGACAGCTTTTTAACCGTGAGTATTGGAACGGTATAAGGCCCTATTCCGCCTCCACGTCATACTTATCCTTGATTTCAGCCACAATTATCTTTTCTTGTTCCATGAAGTGGTTGAATTCTGTGATGAGCTGGGGGTATTTGATTGTGGAGAAATAATAAGAACTTCGAACATGGGGCAACGCCGGGTCGAAGACCAGACTATTCGGTTTTTTTAGAACCGTTTTGAGTTGATATCGTGCCACGGCAGTATTCAGAAATGCACCATCAATCCATTTAAGCAGCACTTGCTGTAATACGCCATCTGGCGTGTTGTTTTCTGCAATCCGGACCTGTCCTTTCTCGATCAGTGCTCTCAGATCCGGCTTCGGCGTAAACCCTCGCAGCGTACCCAATACCCTGAGTTGCGAGGGCCCCTTCCCTCGGTTTTCGGGCAGCACCATAACCCCTGAAATATAATCGACGATCGGCGTTGAATAGGTAACCCCTAAACCTTTTTTCACGCGGGCTTTCCAGTATGGGTTGTCAGGATATTTGAAGTCTACAGTTCTTTCATTCAGAAATTCTACAAACAAACGAGCGATAGGTAATCGTCGATAGGTGAAGACATAGCCTTTGGATTTCGCAAATGAATCCAGCAACTCTCTGGCAAACCCAGCATATTCATCATTTTCAGTTCCGAAGTAGGGATAGAAATCAATACTCTCTACGCCGATTACATACTTCGTTTGGGCCTGGGCAATACTCCAACTGGCACTCAATAATAACAAAATTCCAGCCAGTAGTTTGAATGAAACCGGAAGCAATGGAATCAAAAGAAACCCAGTCACAATAATACTCCACGTAAGTCACACCGCATTCAACACCGTATACACAGTCTAGTTGAATTATCGAAAGAAGGATTACCCGGAGACACAGCGCTTTACCGGGACACGGCTAAAGACTTGAACAAAAAAATTCACTGGCTATTTCCCATACCGCACATTGACTTCAAGTCGACTTTAAGTTGTAGGCTATCAACCATTCCAAGACACAAACTAGGGAGAGAGATATGAATACTCTACTTTACATACTGACGATTGGTATCGGTGCCACGGTGGTGATGGATCTATGGGGCGCGCTCCGCAAACCACTTCTGGGGATACCACCGGCAAACTACGGGATGGTTGGACGTTGGATTGGTCATATGACCAATGGTCGTTTTATTCACACTGCGATAGCACAATCGTCTCCGATACCTGGCGAACATATCATCGGCTGGGCCATCCACTACCTGACCGGGGTCGCCTTCGCAGGGCTACTGGTGGCGATATGGGGGAGCAATTGGATACAGAATCCAAGTATAGGTCCCGCGCTTGCCGTAGGTATCGGTACCATTTTAGCCCCCTTCCTCCTGATGCAACCCGGAATGGGTGCAGGCATTGCGGCTTCCCGAACACCAAACCCAGCGGCATCGCGAATACAGAGTCTTATAACGCACGCGATTTTCGGGTTTGGTTTATTTCTGTCTGGTTACATCGTTCAGCTATTTTTACCTGAATAACACGGGCGAAGCCCTTGTATAACCGATCAATACACTACTTTCACCCCTTTAGGCGCAATTTCATTTTCAATTATTTCAATCGTCTCAGCACTTAAGGGGTTACCCGTAAAATTAAATTCTGGATTAACGTTAAACAGGCTTGGAAACTTCAGAGACTCCGTTTCACTATATTGTAACTGGACAAAGCGTAGGTAAGTCGAGTGCGATAAATCTACGGTTTTGAGTTGATTACCAGATAGAGTCAATATTGTGAGTTTCTTGAAATCAGTTAAATCCAAAGTCCGTAAGTGGTTATTCGAAGCATGCAAGCTAAACAGTTTATTGGATCCGGAAACAGATAGACTTTCCAGTAAGTTACCGCTCACATCCAGGTTTTTCAGCTGACCTGCCCCCAACAAACTTACATGGGTCAGTTGATTGTTTGTTAACTTGAGGTCGGTCAAATAACGATGATCACCTAATACAACCTCTTGTAGGCTCGCATCGGAGATATCAACATAGCGCAGCTCGGAAAGTGCAGACAAATCAACATGCTTCACACTTGATCCGGTTAAGTTCAAGTATCTGAGTGGGCTATTCAACGGAAAATCAACTTGTTGCAATGCACTATAACTGGCATCGATTTGCACAAGTTGAGTTTGTTCTCGTAGATCCAGTGACGTCACGGCACTGTTTCTTATGGACAGGGAACGCAGATTGACACCGGATAAATCCAGTATCGAATTCGCACTATTCGATAGATTCAGCGATCTCAGCTGCTGCAACTGGGGAAGTATGATGCTATCGATACTAACTTCAAGCACTAACTCTTCGAGTTGCTCGTTTTGTGAAAGATCGAGCTCAGTCAAGCTATGGTTAATCAGGGACAAATATCGCAAACGGGCTTGTGAACTCAAATCAATTGCCGACATATTTTCAACAACAAGACTCAGACTGACTAATTGAGATAAGTGGGTTAAATTAATTTCTTTCGGCTGATCAGCTCGAATACTCAGCATCTCTAGATGAGGCAAAATGCTAGGCTCGATTACGTTCATATCTGAAAGATCCAAACTGAGAGAACGCAAATTAAACAACTTTCTTAGGTCGGAGATATCACGAATACCGTCATGACGAGAATCACACCGTAGTTGAACCACCTCCTCGGTGTAAATCCACTCTTCCTTGCTGGCATTGTCAAAAATACAGCGTTGCAATTGTTCGTCTGCTATAACAAGTTCAGTTATTGGCACATTATCGGGTGTGGCCGTGTTTTGTTTGTTTCCCGAATTTGAATCTTGACAACCGCTCAGCTGAACCATCATCAAAATTAAAACGAAACTACTCAGTAATTCCTTCATTGTTTTCGTAACTCTTCCATTTATGGGCCCAATGCTCCAGCTGGATGACGATAGCCTCGATAAGATTTTACTCGATAACAAAAATTTCGCGTTGATTTTCATGAACAGCAAACAATCGTGTACCGCGGCTCATTATCTTGTTAAAAACCTTATCATCGTCACCGAGACGGAACCACTGTGAAGATGTGTCCTGAGTACCCCAGACCCCGGTATCGGTCGACACTACAATCCCCGAAAATTTTTCCGGCCATGAAAGCAAATCCACAATTTTCCCCACCTCCCTCGGCAATGGCACAGGTTGCCATGACAGATCCTGTTTTGATTTATTCTCATACAAATCGGCCCAGCCTGATGTCTTGATAATACCATTTGGTGTTGTGGTGAATTTCAAATTCGCGGACTCAAACTCCAGACCAACTGCACTATTAAATCGCGCGATATCTTCCAGCTCACCAGTAAACTTATCTGTGAATTTTCTGTATCGAACAGAGTCAGAATCAATTACCACAATTTGATCTGGCCTGAATGGATCAAACAAGGGGTAATCCGTTCCAACATAGCTACCGTTATCAAGAACATGCCAGCTTTTACCCTGATCAGGCGAATAATATACCCAGTTATAGTGGTAGAACCGATCCGTCAGAAAGACCATCTCCGGTGTGCTTGGGTCAAAATAAAGCTGAGGGCAAGCGCTCGAGTCATCCTCACCTTGACCTATTCTGACAATAATGCGCTCTCGAGTTTGTGCCTCTAAATCGTTACGATACAGACGTCCCTGCCCCGTCCAACTACCACAAACCACCGTGTAAATGGAATTTGAATCGGAGGGATCAAGGTAAAAGGTATCATAAGTGTTATGATCCGGTAATTGCAGCTCAGTCCAGGTCAGCCCAAAATCCGGAGACTGATACAGGTGAATCGACTGAGTGATATTTACTTCCCGAGTCGTGATGTAAATTACCGGTGGCTCACCATTACCTAAAGCCAAATCAGTAATGTCTTCATTCGGGTTGAATTCAGGCGTGGTAACTTTTTGCCACTGGGTCATCGTCAGGGGAAGATCAAGCTCAGAGCCCCCTGCTTCAGCGTTGGTGTGCCCCGTGGTCGGCCATATTGAAGCTAATATTACTACCTTAGCGATAGATAAGAAGGCATGATGCTTAGATATCATATGAGTCCCTTAAAAAATCATCTGCACTGTAAGCCCCGCTGTTGTTAGCCTTGCTGTCCATTCCCTATCGCAACGTCCAAAATGGTTGGCACGAGGAATATCCACATCACGGCGAGAACAAGGTTGCTTGAAGCAAACGCAACTAATCGATGCATAACATTATTGTATGAAAGGTGTATTACGCTGTGCACAATACGCAGGAAGACGAACCCCCATGCTAAAACCAATGCGATCAAGTCAACGGTCTCCAGTAAGAAGTAGAGCGTACATGCAAAATAAAAGAGTACCGGTAATTCGAGTAAGTTCATGTAGTTCCGGTTAGGCAACGCGACATACGCGGGGACATGCCCGGATTCTCCCAACGCAAAGTCTTTTGACGTCACCTTTCGTTCAGAAGCCGCCTTGAAGCGTCGATAAGGAATCAGCAGCAGAACAATAAAGGTCAAGCCAACCAATGCCAGTGCCGGTAATAATATTTGGCCTTGATCAATTTCATTCATTATCTTTTTCCTTCGGACACAAAAGCTCCCACGCAGGTGAAGCTTTGCCCGGTAATTACGGTTGAAGGTAACGACTATATATTAGGGTCTGTTGACCACCGTGCCGAGGTCAATACTAAAATCAGAAACAAACTTACTTGAAAGTTACAGATGTCAGATAATTGACGCAATAGACATGCTTATTACTGGCATTTAACGCCTGCGTAAAATACGCCGCCAAGCGTTATCTTTGACGCATTTTTATGTTCATTTTAAACTGATTTTTAGGCCCATTTCGTTTTTCATATGCAATAATGCTTCAGCGTTACCCATAGCATCATCAACTGGATTATGTGTATGCTTTGTTTTTCTTAGATGCTTGAAGTTCTTGAACGTATCGCCTACAAGACCTTTGTACAAAGAGCCGATATTAGTAGAACTGAACCCAAATGGATTATTGCCCGTAAAATGGTAAAAGTACCAATTTATAAACTGCCAATCAAAACCATTATTATCACTGTAGAATAACGGTTTCCCATTGCTATTTTCTTTGAGCCATATCGAAAACGATTCCATCACAGACTTAGGATCATCAAACCCTAAACATTCCTCGCGCGAAAAACCTGATACAGCCAAAGCGTCAGGAATCCAATTTTCACTGATTGGACGAAGCTTGCCGTAAAACGACTTATCAAGCTCATCGTTAACCAGAACTGCACCAAAAGATATCATTGAATAATCACCCGGTATCGGTCCATCGCTTTCTATATCAATCATAAATGCTGACATAGCACACGTTACTCCTTAGAACATAACGAGTCTGTAGAAAAAGCCAATCATGACTCAATATCCACACACCTCTAATTTAATTTCTATCCATTAACCATCGGCCATGAAATAACCGCTTGCAAGTTAAATATTTCGTTATTTCAATTTCGTGCAATCAATCGCGCTACTTTCGAGGCAGCAAGCCAGTTTCGAATCGACCAGACTCATGATCCAACACTACCGCGATCAACTTGGCCCCCGTCATCTCTGCGCGATTAAAATAATTCTGAAATGTACATCGTGCTGCCGCTTCAGGCTTGTTCAATAATGGGATGATGTCGCGGCTCGATTTGCTCGCACGACATATCCTTATTTATTAACATATTTTATTTCTTCCGTTGAACCAAACTAAACCAGTTCCCAGAGTTGTCTATGCCCATAGCTTCAACGCCATAAAGCTGTTCTGTAGGTGGCTGGATAAATTCCACTCCTTTAGCCACAAGCTCTTCATACGTTTTTTGGCAATTTTCAGTTTCGAACACGCCCGCGCCAAATGCGCCTTCTTTAATTAAACGTCGTATTTTTTCGGCAGAGTCTTTGGTGAACATCGGCCCCTCTTTTGGCTCTGCCAATACCAGCTGAAGTTGTGATTTAGATTTCGGATATACCGTTAGCCATCGAAAGCCCCCTTCCACTTTCATATCATCACCGACCTCGAAACCGAGCTTGTTTTTGTAAAAATCAAGCGCTTCGTCCTGATTAAGTACATATATTGTTGCATGCGCTATGGATGTAATCATCTATATAATCCCCGTTGTTAATTCATCTTTATTTTATAGAAATAATTAAAATGATATTTCTCCAATATTGCTCAATTAGCCAACTTTCCCAAAAAATGGTAGGCATAACATGCCGGTATAGCCTGCGAGGGAAAACGGTATGCTTCAGTAGACAAAGCCCAAAGCTTACGACGATATAAAGTAGGTGCCATACCAACTTGTTTTAAAAACAATGAAGAAAAGCTACCAAGACTTATGTATCCCACTTTCTCGCAAATTTCTGAGACGCTCAAATTTTCCGTAATCAGCATTTTCTTGGCTTTTTCGACTCTAAGCCGAATCAAGAATTCGTTGGGTGTTTCTCCATAAGTATCCTTGAAAACACGCAAAAAATGATAGGGGGACATATTTGAGTACTTTGCTATACCGGATAAGCTGAGCGGCGCTTGATAATTATCAGCAATAAAATCCCTGCCAGCATTCAACCTTTTAAATTTATAGTTCGTAGCCATAAAATAGACTTCTTGATCCTTGTAGTTTATAACGCCCGGCTCATGTACCGATTTGGAGGCGCGAAGCAAGAAGCCTCGCACTATTGATGGATATGGCTTAGCTCTGCGACAGGCTGCGCTACAGTTATGCAATCCACCTGCTTGAGTATGGATTAAATCTGCGAACACTGCAGCACTTATTAGGCCATGCCAGCCCCGATACTACGGCGATCTACTTGGCCCCCGTCATCCTGAATACGATGGTCAAGAATGGAACTTTCTGAGATGAGAAAATGGCTTAAAAGCTAGACTTGGGTGGGAAGATAGTCAATTGTTATGTTTTGTTTTTTATGATTCAATGTGTACATTATTGGCAACATTACACATAGGTGCAACATGAGAACCAACATTATAATAGATGACGATTTAATGGAACAGGCCCGAAAAGCTACAGGCCTCACTACAAAGAGAGAAATTGTTGAAGAAGGCCTCATGCTCTTGGTTAAAAGAAAAAAACAACAAGCAATAAGAGACTTAAGAGGCGCTGTAACTTGGGAGGGAGATCTTGATGAAATGAGAGGTCGAAAATGATCCTGGTGGATACCAGCGTATGGATAGACTACTTTAACAAACAAGAAAATGTACAAACTAACATTCTTGATGCCGCAATTATTGACGGCACCGTAGCAATGGGTGACCTAATTTTTCTTGAAATATTGCAGGGTTTTAGAGACGACAAAGACTATAAAAAGGTTAAAACTCATTTAGCCACGCTAGATCAGTATGAGCTATTCGGAAAAGATATGGTGTTCAAAAGCGCTGAAAATTACCGAGCATTAAGAAAAAAAGGAATTACAATAAGAGCAACGACTGATGTAATAATAGCCACCTACTGTATAGAAAATGACATTCCACTACTGTTTATAGATAAAGACTTTAAACCTTTCGTCAAGCATTTAGGTTTAATTTCGGCCGCTTCTTGAGAATACAGCATTTACTGCCCAAGGGGTTTCGGCGAGTTCGGGATTTTGGTTTTCTTCAAGGCAACACGCACTGCCAGATTGAGGACATTAAGCGAGTTTTAAAAGCACCTGTTTCAAATGAGACTCATGAGAAAGAACAGACTTATTGTTGCCCAAAATGCGGTGGCCATGACCGGTTATGTCGCTTTCTGTTTCCATCGAGAACTCGACTGATCCAGACGACAAGCTAAAGGAAAACACGTTCAGGGATTAAATGCATGTACACAAAAGGGGATTAGATTTAGTCATGGAGGGCAATACATATCAAAATATCTCACTGGCTAAAGATCAGTCCGGGTAAACTCGTGCTTAAATCAGACTTCAGCGGAAATCCCGGCTTATGAACCTCCAATCTTCAAGAGATATTTCCTTATAAATGTACATCGTGCTGCCGCTTCGGGCTTGTTCAACAATGGGATGATGTCGCGGCTCGCTTCGCTCGCACGACATATCCTTATTTATTAGCTTTTTCTTGCGAAATCTCTCTTAAAGCAGTCATTAACCCAAGCCGCAATTTCTTCCTTAGATGGCTTCATTTTAGATTTGCAATTTGAGCAGTCATCTATTTTTCCGATAAGGCTAACGTTGCAATCTGCCGCATGGTGCAGTTGGCGACTTTTTTGAGTGTTTTTTCAAAAAAAGTGCCTACTGTACCATGTCCGTAGCATTGCCTTGCTATGAGTTTTATACCATAATTTGGTATATATCGGTACATATTATAGGTGGCACCATGAGTAAAAATACGAGTATAACACTAGGGCAGCATTTTGATGGTTTCATTTCCAAACAAATTAAAGACGGTCGCTATGCTTCTGCCAGCGAGGTAGTACGAGCAGGATTAAGGCTACTTGAGGATAATGAACATAAAATCGCAGTGCTTCGTAAAATGCTCGAAGAAGGAGAACAAAGCGGAACTGTTGAATACAATTTTGAAAGCTTTATGAATGAATTAGACGACGAGCTTGGCTGATGGGTGGATTTAAATTAACCCGAAAAGCACGTGAAGACCTAAAGTCTATAGCTATATATACACAAAAAAAATGGGGTAAAAACCAACGCGTAATCTATATTAAACAATTTGATGATGCATTCCATATGCTCACGAAAAAGCCAGATACTGGCAAACCCTGTGATTACATAAAGCCTGGATATAGAAAATTCCCAAACTCAAGTCACTTAATCTTTTATCGCGAAATCTCTGACAATTACAGTGAAATTGTTCGTATACTCCACAAGAGAATGGACGTTGAGCAAGAACTCGCCTGACTCATAACGAGGCTGTAGAAAAAGCCCATCATGACCCAATATCCACACACCTCAAATTCAATTTCTATCCATTAACCATCGGCTATGAATTAACCGCTGGCAAGTTATTTATTTCGTTATTTCCAATTGGTGCGATCAATCACTCTATATCCGAGATAATAGACTGGTTTCGAACCACCCGCACTCATGCTTATACCGCCTGTCACGCTGCAATACCCCCATAATTCAATACCTTCTCGATATTATGAACCATACAATACAACTGCCATTGACCTTGAACCTTTGCTTTCCCTCTAAGGCTAAAGCGATTTAACTTTTTCGCAGTGCCAATATTGCCAAACACCGGTTCCACGACTGACATCCTGTGGCTATATATCTGCTTCCCTGCATCACTGTCGACACGGTGCTTCATCCAATCGGTGTAAGTCGGTTTGCGCTTATCCGACAAGGTAAAAGGAACTTACGGATCGCTGTCTTTGTTACTCTGTACTCTGGAATACTCTGGAACGCCGGGCCGCGCAGGCATGCAGGGTGTTGTGGGGACTGGGGGTTAGACCCCCTGGTTACCCGATTATAGTTATTTGTCGATGTAATACACCAACTCGACACTACCATTGATCTCAATGGTCCCTGGCTCAAAGCTGGCATCACTATAATTAGCACGGGACGCAGCTCCCCCGATAGATATTTGTTCGCCTCCCCATGCGTTTGAGATGCTATAGATTGGGCCTAACTTTACGTTCATTAGTTCGGATACGAGCTTCGCCTTACGCTTCGCGTTCTCAACTGCCTCTCTTATGGCATAATCACTAGCT
The DNA here is from genome assembly GCF_002162375.1 of Oleiphilus messinensis. Classification (GTDB taxonomy): domain Bacteria; phylum Pseudomonadota; class Gammaproteobacteria; order Pseudomonadales; family Oleiphilaceae; genus Oleiphilus; species Oleiphilus messinensis. Next base: position 3,613,516 of record NZ_CP021425.1, read on the forward strand.
TCGTCTTTTTCCGAAATTTCCATTTTTATTTTTTGTACCCTATCGATGGGTACATTTACTAGCTTTTCCATTACTTCATTGTATTTAGACAGGTCTCTTAATTTAATTGTGATATCGCGGTCAACCTCATGACCTTTTTCAATGTACTCCCCATTACGATACTCACGATTTGGTACAATTCTAAGTTCCGATGAATTTAAATCTTTGCTATCTACACCGATTTCTTTTAGATAGTTGATCAAATTAGAAGACCTTTGGTCCACATTTGATTTGGCTTCAGCCATAACATCGTCAATTTTCTTAATTGATACATTTATCTCAGCCAAATCTGGCTCAATGTCCACCGTACTAGATCCATTTACTACAATATGTTCTGTACTTGGAATTGATTTATTCTGATCTCTAGACATGACTACCCCTATGTTTCGAAACTACTTAAAACTCTAACGAGGCTGTAGAAAAAGCCAATCATGACCCAATATCCACGCACCTCAAATTTAATTCCTATCCATTAACCATCGGCTATGATTTATCCGCTGGTAAGTTAATTATTTCGTTATTTCAAATTCGTGCGATCCATCGCTTTATCTCCGGGTTTGCAAACCAATCTTAAGCCACCCGGACTCATGCTTATACCCGCTGTCACGCTGCAATATCCCCATAATTCAATACCTTCTCGATATTATGCACCATACAATACAGCTGCCATTGACCCTGAACCTTAGCTTTCCCTCTCAGGCTAAAGCGATTTAACTTTTTCGCAGTGCCAAGGTGGTCATCTTGGCCGATTCGTTATCTGTGATATTACTCTTCACTTCCTTTGGTCTTTTCCCCTGGCCCATCCGTGGGCGCTGGAGCTTTAAAAACTGGTCGATTTTCTCCGCTGCTTTATCGTAAGCGTTCATACTAAGACGCAGTTGACTAGATCATCATGGTGGGGTGAGTACTTTCAACAAACGGATAATCTCTGATAGTTCATCTTCTGAAATTTTTTGATAATCATCAAAACTATCAAGTTGGTAATTGGCGAGAATCCCGTTTATTTGACTAATGGTGTTGAGAAATTTTCGTCGGTGCTTCGACTGTAGTCCGTTCAGGTCGATGCCCATTAATGCTTTTCCCGCCAGATGTGCTTTCTGCCAACGAGCCAGTTTCTTGTCTGAGCTGATTTGCCGGACTTGCTCAGCCTTTGTCTTCCATTCCTGGTAAGCTTTCTTATCTGCCATTGCGAGAGTTATCCAGTATCGAACGCAACGGATTGGAAGCAAACTTTTCTTTCCAGACCCGTGGCGTGAGGTCGATGATTTCCTTTGCCGGGTGATAGTCAATGCGTTGTAACACGTCGATCAGATAGGTGGTTGGATTAATATCATGAAGCTTGCACGTACTGATCAGGCTTTGAATGATACCTACATGTTCCGCACCCAACTCTGTCCAACAAAAGAGCCAGTTCTTCTTGCCAAGAGGAATCGGGCGAATTTCCCGCTCAAGGTGATTGGTATCCATTGCTACATCCGGATCTTCCAGAAACACCCGCAATTGGTCTTGCCGTTTAAGCATGTAGTTGAGACTCTTTAACCAATCATCACTGGGTGTCAAATCGGGACGACCTATCTGTTGCTCACACCAGATGAAGAACGCATCAACCAATGGCTTGCTATGAGTAAGCCGATAATGACGTTTCTTTTCACCGGCAAGGCGTTGTTCCCGAATTAGCTCTTCATGAGCATACAGGTTTTGAATGATCCGCAATGCCTGCTGTACCGCCTCCGGCTCCTGGGTTTCTGCCTCCAACAGCATTCGACGACCATGCACCCAGCATTGTGCATGGATCAATCCATCTACTTGCTTTTGGTAACTGGCATAGGCGGAATAGCCATCCGTCAACAACGTGCCGGTAAAGTGTTTCTTTAACGTCTTCTCAATGTGCATCCGACCTCGGGTATTGGCAAACGTAAATACCACCTCATTTTCTTCTCCGAAAATGGGCCAAAACCAACATTGTTTGAGTTTACCCGGTCCTTGCCGACCGGCTTTAATGGGCGTTTCGTCCATGGCCAACACTTTGCTCTGTAAGACATGTTCAAGTTGGGCTACAGCAATAGGTCGAAGTAGCTCAATGGCTCGTTTGCTCAGGTTGGTTAAGGTCGTTCGACTAAGGGTAACACCGGAACGTGTTAAGCGTTGATGTTGGCGATGCAACGGAAGATGGTAAAGAAATTTGTCGATGAGCAACCCCACAATAAAACTCACATCTGCGACGCTGCGCTCCAGCACGTTGTCCGGTGCCGGTGGCGTAATAGGTTTGTCTTCGGACTTGCGCTTAATGACAGGACGCTCAAACTGGAGAACCACAAAATTTGAAGTCTGTTGTGCCAGGCGATACGTCACCTTGGTGCCAATGATTTCGTATTGATCTGCATCCTCCCCTCTAAGTTCATCCGGCAGTAATTCAATCACCTGCACCGGAACATCATTGGTAAAACGCAAGCCTCTGCCGTTGACATCATCTTCTTGGCGTTGCTTTGATGCCACACCTCGATGATAAGTGATGGTTTGCTTTTCTTCCGGCTCAGGTGGAGGTTCAGGCACTTCACCTAACAGAGCATGGAAGTGTGTTTGTTCGGGGGGATCCAATACGCGCTTTTCAGTTTTACTGCCGAAAACCTGCTTCTGATACCAATTAAGTTGCCGTTCAAGGTCGACCACACGAGCCTGTAAACGCGCGTTTTCCTGCAGCACTTTACTGTGAGCTTCTTGAGGCGGGAGTGGTTCAATTACGGTATCATCCATGGTTCCGGATTATATCCGAAACCGACTCAGATCACATGGCTGTAACGCTTGAACTGGCGATATTTTTGCACTTCGATGCCTTCGATCAACCATTGCAGTTGAGCGGTATTCAATCCTTGCTTTTCAGCCGCATCAGCTTTGTAATGAAATTGCCCTTGCTCCAGTCGTTTGGTCCAAATACAGTAACCAGATGGCTCGAAATATAAAATCTTCATGTGGGTTTTACGTCGATTTATAAAGACAAAGTACTGTCCGTTACTCGGAATCTCGCGAAGCTTTGTTCTCACCAGGCCGATTAATCCTTTGAATGATTTGCGCATATCGGTGGGCTTGGTATAGAGCCAAATACGAGAGTGAGGTGATGGTGTAAACATTATCGGTGCAAGCTCAGTTCAAACCAATTACCAATACGACAATTAAGATGAAAACGATCCCCGGAAACCTGGCTGTTCATTGGCAAGGGAGATAAGTTAATGAAGTCACTGGATTCTGCAGTCTTGGTATTTTGTGCTAAGCGCTGTCGCCATTGACAGAAGCTTGCATAACCAAGCTGGTTTGCTTTACAGAAAGCCGAAGCAGAGAGCCCTGACTCATTCCACTTCCGGATGATGTTTTGCCATTGATCTGCAGTTCGGTATGTACGTTTGTTTTTCATTAGCTGGTTACCTCAAAGATTGAATTTTGAAGCGTAGCTTAACGAGCGGGAGTTAGTTGGAATAGAGCGCCTTAGAATGAACGCTTACGCTTTATCAAGCGTTTTCACGGCCTGCTCATAGCGCTTCTGCCGTTCTTCATTATGGTAATTAGGGACGAAAATCGACAGGTCGAGCTTATGTTCGATGAGATGAGATGAGATGAGATAAGATGATGGATAGCGTATTCAAAGGTAACGGGTTGGAGTTGATCGTGGTAGTTGATCACCACCATTGTGCTTTGATTGTAAGGCTTGAACTTTGGCATCTGAATCACTCCTTGATCAATGCTCTGAGTTTAGCAAAATATGGGTGGCAATCGACCTTTTTCTAAAGGCTCAATGCCCAGATCACCAGCAATTTTGAAGGGACTATTTTTTATTAAAATGACGCGCAGCGGCATACAAAAAGGGGCCCTGGAAAATTGTCTTGTTACAAGCTATTTGATGATGTGCCTAAATGTGAGGCTAATTCTCTCACCAACCCCATTCTGTTTTGGGATCGCGTGCATCCACTTCTCTTGCACTTCATCGTCCATATATAAAAGAGCACCGCTTTTAAGCGGATACTTATGTTTGATCTCCTTATCTTCTTTACTTCGATAAGAAATATTACGCTCTGAACCTAACGATACAATCGCCACGCCAGTACCCTTGAGCAATTCTTCACTTGAATCGGAATGATACCCCATGGATGAATCGCCATCTAAGTAGTAATTAAGAAGGCAGTTATTGGGCATAAACCCCAACTCTTCATCAATCTTTTCGCAAATAGCACCCAATGCCTCGGGCATTTCCACATTTGGATAAGTAATCCCGGAATAATCATAGGACACACCAAAGCTCGCGGTTTTCCGCGCCTTCATTCTTTCATCCCAATCCACTGAATCTTTCAGTTTGAGAAATAGGGAATCAGAATCTTTAACGAAATTTTCAATGAGTATTAAATTCGGCTCCATCCGACTCGTCTCTTGTAACGCTTTGCTCACCGGAAAATTAGGAGCGCAGCAACTTGTATGGCTTAAATCTCACCAATTAGTTCAATCTCTTCTCTGCCCATACCATAGTCAACGAAAGCACTTAACATTGCTACATAGGTAGAACATTAAGCCACCTAACAGAGCTGTAGACCCAAACTGAATTTACCCGAATCACAGTCTCTTTTGGGGTGAGCACGTCCAGCATAACGCCCAAGAAAGTTAATCAATTTGCGCGCATTGAGCTTAGTTGCTTTTCGGTCAACGCGCATGATGCCGAGCATCGTATCGCAAAAAGTCACTGTGCAGCACATCGCAGCTTTTCGAGTGGATAGCACTTTGCCGAGTATGCGTTGTGCGCTGTGGCAAATAAAACGCTTCATGAGTGCCGCCGTAATCGCCGCCCAGATTAGCCCGGTTGCTATTGATTCCTTGCCGGTATCAAAGCACCGTAGATTGGCATAGGATTTCCACTCTTTGAATAACAACTCGATTTGCCAGCGAAGCCGGTAAGCCTCACTCACCTCGTCCAGAGAAAACTGCTCTTGAGGAAGGTTGGTTATCAGCCAGGAGAATTTCTTTTCCCGCTTGATCCAACAAGCAACCAATCTTGCGGTGATTGTGTGCTTTCCTTTTTTCCAGGAAACAATTAATTCCGTACGTTGTCGCTTGAACAGCTTGCCTTGCACTGTTTTCAGCGGCTTTCCCTTCACGTGCTTCAGCATTTTGCCATCTTCTCGATAAGCAGCCTCGACGACTGGATTAATGTTGTTCTTACACCGCGCGATATAAAACCCTCCAGTATCCTGCAAGTTCTGAAACCACTCCAGATCGAAGTACCCCCGGTCAAGCAGCAACAAACACCCGGATAGCGTTTGGGGCTCAGGGAGGTAGTCCCGCTCGCTGGCGGTATCGGGGGTCAACGAGATAGAACAGGGCTGATCTGCTAGAAGATCCATGGTCACTTGAAGTTCAACAGCGGCAGGGCTGATGGTTTTGAAACGACCAGGAAACGATTTCTTCAACGAGTCCTTCACAGCAAACGAGCTGCCATCCTGAATCAGAATCTGTTTGAACTGATGAAAAGAGTGGCCTTCTGGAAAAGCCAGAGAGGGTTGCAACCAATCTGTGAGGAGTGATGACAGTACTTCGCGCATAAACTCAGGAAACTCGGGCTTCGAAAATTGATTGTGAAAGGCCCGATAAGAGATATTGCTCTCCGACCACTCGCAGTACCGCCGCTGAATGTCTGCCACACTTTCTATGGTGCTCGAGGCCATCACTGCAACCAGGCATGTGACTAGATTAAAAGGCGTAATTCGTCTCTGCCGCACACAGAAATCTTCTTGTTTAGCGATTTCAGTAATTTTTTCTGGGTTGAGGGAATGGGTGAGTTTTTCAAGAAATGTGGTAAATTTACGCTGATTCATTCTGCTTTAGGGTCGGTAGTGTGTTTGGCGACTAACAATCTACCTTATTGCAGGATGAATCCATATTAATATCATCAAGTTACCCTGCTTTTTTGCTTAATGTTCTACCTATGAACATTGCTATAAAATGATCGGGCTCTTGTTTATTATTACTAGGTTGCTTTGTGTTTTCTTGAATGTATTTAGAAATGTATTCAAGATCAACATCAGACAGTATTAAAACCTCCGCTTCGAACTCCTCCGTTCTTGGATCTACAACGATCCATTCACGAATGTCTTCATTAATAAGTTTTTCTTCATCGAACCTTACAAAATGATGCTCTCCAACACCTAGTTCTTCTGGAACTTTATAAAGTTCTGAATTTTGTTCTCCAAAAACGTATTTCCATACGTAATCATCATCGCAAGTAACAAATCTCCCCACTGTTCCTCCTTGTGTTTAATTCAGCCTAACGAGGCTGTAGAAAAAGCCAACCATGACCCAATCCACGCACCTCAAATTTAATTTCTATCCATTAACCATCGGCTATGATTTATCCGCTGGCAAGTTAATTATTTCGTTATTTCACATTTGTGCGATCAATCACTCTATCTCCGGGTTTGCAAACCAATCTAAGCCAGCCGGACTCATGCTTATACCCACAGGAATACAAGACAAGGAAAAGAAAACAGGAAAACAAGACACCCACTCAAAACATTGACTCACGACCAAAAAACTGTATATTCAGCCAGATAAAAAATACTTCAATGGACCTGAAGACATGCCCAAACCAAGGAAAGCTCAGATTTCACTCGACGCAACGCCCTACTACCACTGTATATCCCGCTGCGTGCGCCGCAGTTTCCTCTGTGGTGTCGATCATTTCACCGGTAAAAGCTATGAACATCGGAGACAATGGGTCGAGGATCGATTGATCCTGTTAGCACGTACCTTTGCTATTGATGTCTGTGCCTTTGCCGTGATGTCAAACCACACCCATACCGTACTTCGGATCAATCAATCGAAAGCCGAAAGCTGGAGCACAAGAGAAGTCATTGAACGTTGGCATGGTATTTATGCCGGTAATGCACTTTCCAAGCGGTATTTATCTGGCGATGCATTACTCGACTGTGAGCACCACCGTTTAAATAGCTTAGCAAAACTATGGCGAGCGCGTTTACACGATATCAGTTGGTTCATGCGATCATTGAATGAACCCATTGCACGTGCAGCCAATCAGGAAGATAAATGCACTGGACGATTCTGGGAGGGCCGGTTTAAATGTCAGGCGTTACTGGATGAACAAGCCTTAGCAGCTTGTCTCGCCTATGTCGATCTGAACCCGATCCGCGCCGGTATTGCCGATTCGCCGGAATCATCGGATCACACATCTGTTCAAAAACGGATTAAAGCAGCAAAGGCTGACGCACCTCATCAACCGGGTTATCTATTACCCTTCGTCGGAAACCCCAGAAAAGACCAACCGGACGGCCTTCAGTTTAACTTACAAAATTACCTCGAGCTAGTGGATTGGACCGGACGAATTCAACGGGACGACAAGCGCGGATCGATCTCAACATCTCTACCGCCGATATTGCAACGTCTGAAGATCAACGAAAAACAGTGGACTCAACTTACTGGAAAAATGGAGTCCTTATTCCCGACCTTCGTTGGCAAAGCTGAACAGGTGAAAATCGCCAGTCAGGGCCTTGGTCACCGGCGGGTTTCTGGATTGGCCCAGTGCCGAAGTTTGTTTCCGACATAAGAACCTAACATAACCCTTCATTTTAAAACACTACCGAGCAAGCTCGGGAGCATTTTGCGCTCTGAATTTGCTATTTACATCCCTTCCAGCTTAATTCCTGGCGTCTCACGACCAAATTTTCTTTTTAATCCGCAAATTGCGCCTAACCTGTGCGAACTGATCCACTGTGTTGCGTAATCCGCCGTTTGGAACTTATGGATGGCTGTCTTTGTTTTTTACACGGCGGTGAGAGGTTTACGATTGTGTATTCCTTTTTCTCCGATACTGGCAACGAACAAAGGGCATAACGCCCGCAACACCGGCAAACCGGAGCGCAGAGTAGGTTTGTCCGAGTGCTTGCGATTGTTAGCATTTATTCATTGGTTGAGCACTTAATTGGTGTTGTTTGAGCTGGAGCACCTTCTAATATGCCTAATGTTTTTTGCGCACTAGCATCAGACGCTTCGACGAAGCCATCAAGAATATCCTCTCTTAATGAAGCAATGCCCTGCAAGGATTCCACAGCAGTTTTCACCCCGGGTGTTGATTCAGAATTCACCGATTTCAAAGTTCCCTTGTCCAACTCCACTCCAAATTTATTGGTTTCAAACAAACCAGCCTCATACTTTATCGCGTACACAGTGCTGTAATCTGCCTCAATAACTTTTTTCGTTATGACATTTGGAGCGCAATACTTAGCGCTGCCTGGCACTTCATACATTGAATGAGTTATGTTTCCTGTTTTAGGGTGTCTAATACGGTCAAATAGAACTTTCTTCTCGACTGGCTTGTACCCGTAAAAAAGTACGCCTTCCGTCTTGCCATTTTCAAATTGAGGATCTTGAACCGTATAGATTTTTCCTGCACAGCCAGATAAAACAACCACAATAGAAATAAGCAAATATTTCATTCTTTTTCTCCTTGTTCAGATTATGTATGGCTAATACCTGAGTAGCTTTCTGCGTCCAGTCGATTGACTTTTTAGCATTCACCTCTCTAGTTCGTGGATAACAATGTCTTCTTCATTTACACCCTCTATAATGGGTACTTTCCAAGTCATGATGCTGAGAGGCTTTTCTCTAACGTTCATTTTTGTCATTAACTCTGGATTCGCCGTATGCGCCATTTCCGGCAGGTAACCAGGCGCCCCAGCCCATGCTTGTGAAAAATCCGCATTTTCTCCAGTAGCTTGTTCCCAAAATGCAATTGACTCATCTATCCAACCATGAAGTTTCCAAAAAGCATTATTAACATGACTTGAATATGGTGCGCCTAACCAATCGTTTGATGGCGAGTCTTCCCAAGGGTCACTTGGAATTTGTTCTGACCAATGTAAATGAAACCAGCCATGGATAGTCCATTCCAATTCAGATCCGTACTCATCCAATGATAGACCTCTTACCCAAGTAGTGTTTCTAAACTCATTTGAAACACGGTTTCTAAAATGCTCTGTTGTGCGCGGATCTTTTGCCCATTGAAATGCTCTTTCTGCCCCTTGCCACAAAGCAGGCATTGGCCATACCTCATCATCGTGCTCATAAGGGATAGGATTCCAACCTATTACACTCGTGTAATTAGGGTCATTCATGTGCGCAAGATGTTTATTCACCATTTCAATCATTTCTCTGTGCATAAAGAGAAAATCAAGCCCTGATCCAGGTTGCCTTTCGAATCTTGGAGGAGTCCAACCTAAGTCTATGAGCTCCTGCCTTTGTGTTTGTGTAAGACCGTTCCACCTTTGTTCATTTCGAACAAGGTGCCATAAATGGTGATAGGTTCTTACCGGAGCAGATGCCAGCATGCTCTTAATCATTGGTGGTAAGACTGTATTCATGAGTATTCCTCCATGAGTTAATTTGTAGTGCTAACGCATTGCTCAGCGGCATGGTGCAGTTGGCGACTTTTTGGCCAGCGAAGCGCTGCCGAAAAGGTGCCAACTGTACCATGTCCGTTGCAGCAACTTGTTATGCGACCATTTGCACCATGTTTATTCATATTCGTAACTATACTATCTGCCAATCAATATGTGGTGATTTTTGCCCAGAATTCACATAAAAATATGCTAAAGCTTTGTATGCTGCTTCATTATCAATACACCAGGACTGAGGATATTCGTCAACTTGGCCATTACCGATAGTAAATTCTATTAAAACTTTTGCATCATTGGTTTTACCCGATACAAAACCAACATCTTCGGGAAAACGCAAATACATTAATAAAGTATTTTCACCACTTTTAAGTAAACAAATTGATTGGCCAGAATCGGCATTAAACCAAGTTTCTACTTTTTCAGTAGTATCTATTAATTCTATATATTCTGATAATTCTTGTTCAGAACCGATGCTAATTTCTTTGTTATTAAAATGTACTTTCATAATTTTTTACGCATAACGCATTGCTCTGCGGCAGTTTTTAGTTGGTGACTTTTGGGCTAAAGTGGCTTGCCCACGCCCAAAAGGCGCCAACTAAAAACTGTCCGTAGCAGCAACTTGTTATGTGGTTTTTTCACATATACTCCATGGTTTAAATGAAGTACCACAATGTAAACACATTTTAGCCTGCCATGATTTTAGTTCTTTACCACAGTTTGGACAATTTCTAATACACTTTTTGCATTGCTCGTGAATACCATGCTCTGCCCATGATGTTGCAACTTCTTGCGATACACCCTCAAGTTTCATTAACGATTGCACACAGGCTTCTTTTGAGCTTTGATCAATTTTACCTAAATTTTCAATCCGTAGACTTCTTCCGAAAACTTCTAAACCACACCGATCACAAACAGTTTTATCCACTCTATTATTCTCTAACTTTTCATTCTCGTTGTTGCCGCTTTTCACATAACAGCTTATTACTTTTCATGCTTCGTAAATAACTTCCAGCCCGCCCGATTTCTCGTTTCCATCACGTTTGTAACCGAGGTCATCAGTGGCTGAACCTAACATTAACTATGAGTGTATCAGCTTTTTGCTGGAGGAAAAGGGAGCATTCCGGCATACATAGACAGGCGTGTTGTCTATGTAAATAAAAACTCAGATTATATTTATGATATTTATCATACACTTAAATTTCTGTATCGGGAGAAACTGCGCTTCGTTTTTCAGGTTCTACATAGACAGAATATTTACAAAAACACTTGAATCGATTATAACTGTTTTTATATACAGCTTTTCAGGGATGATAAATATGAAAAAGTCACCGTTTATGGAGACCGTTAGAAACGCGCTCAGGACGAAGCAATATAGCTTGCAAACTGAAAAGAGTTACTTGTATTGGGTAAGGCAATTCATCATTTTCAATGACAAACGCCACCCAAAGGATATGGGTAACGCTGAAATCGAGCGATTTTTGACACATTTGGCGGTGAACCGCAGCGTAAGCCCTGCAACACAAAATCAGGCACTATGCGCCATTATATTTCTGTACAAGTATGTCATTTGCCGGGATATTACCGATTTACGCTACAGTTTTACGAAAAAACCGATAAGACTTCCTACTGTGCTCAACCCACCTGAAGTGGCAGATATTCTGGCCAATATGGATGGGAAATACCGACTGATTACGAAAATCCTGTATGGTAGTGGCCTGCGTATTAATGAGGCACTGTCCCTTCGGGTTAAGGATATCGATTTTACAAATCAGTCCATTTTTGTATTTCGTGGTAAAGGGCGTAAAGACCGGTATACATTATTACCGGAGTTGATTGTACCTGACCTCAAACTACAAATTGAGCGTTGCAAAAAAATACATCAAGAAGACCTTATCGAAGGGTTTGGATTCAGTTCCTTGCCTGCATCTTTGCATAGAAAATATAAAACCGCTCTGAAAGATTTTGCATGGCAGTATGTGTTTCCGTCCACTGGGCGATGTATTCACCCGAAAGATGGCTACGTCTGCCGTCACCATCTGCACCATTCCGCATACTCTAGAGCGCTCAGGTCAGCCGTAGTGAAGAGCGCCATTCCCAAGCGAGTAACTGCACATACTTTCCGGCACTCCTTTGCAACGACGCTTTTAAAATCCGGTACAGATATTCGAACACTACAGGAACTACTCGGCCATACGGATTTAAAAACAACAGAAATATACACCCACGTAATTAATAACCGGCGCGCAGGATCAATGAGTCCTGTCGATTTGATGGCGGTCGCTTCTGGATAAACCGTCTGATGCACCTTTCCTGTTCACAACTTGCCGTCCCAGTATCACCAACAATATGCCGCCCAATATCGCTATACCTGAGAGGATGAGGCGAAGTGTCAGGGTTTCGTCTGCGAAGAGGATGCCGCCTGCGGCGGCGATGACCGGGACGAGGAGTTGGAGTACGGCGGCCTGGAGGGCGGTGATGCCTTTCAAGGCCATGTACCAGATGGTGTAACCCAGCCCGGAGGCGACTGCGCCGGATAGTACGGCCAGTATGATGCCTTGGACTGTTATATGCGCGGATGAAAGCGTGATGATGCCCAACACCACGACAAACGGGGCGGTGCGCAGGAAGTTGAATGCGGTGTCTGCGAGGGGGTTTTGGGAGGATTTACCGGCCAGTGTGTAGAGGCCCCAGGCGATGCCTGCGATAAGCATAAGGACGAAGCCCCAGAGAGAGGGTGTTGCAAGGCCGGGGAGTACCAGATAAATAAAGCCACCGAAGGCGATGAACACACCGGCCCATTCGAGAGCATGTAATTTATTCCCGGCGTGGATACCGATCAGAATAATAGTGATCTGGACAGCGCCAAACAGGATAAGAGCACCGACACCGGTTTCCAGTGAAATGTAGGCGTAGGAAAAACAAACGGCGTAAAGAAACAGCATGAGCGAGGCTTTCCAGCTGCCTTTCGCAGTGGAATCACGGAGGGATTGCGTTTTGCCCATGGCCGTTAATGGCATGATGACCATTAACATCAAGATGCCGGAACCTAAGCGGATAATGGTAAAGCTGGCGGCATCGATGGACTGTTCACCGAGGGCGAGACGACAAAGGATAGAATTTCCAGCGAATGCGATTAATGCCAACGCAGTGTATAACAGGGTGTTCATCAGCTCTCCTCATCTGCACGATCAGGAGAAGGTTTGAGCGCAGCGATATTGCGCTGCGCCCGCTTAAACATCTCGAAGCAGATTATTGAATAACAGAATCAATCTCGACCCGAATGATTTCTTTGGCCGAATTGACCTCAACAGGTGAAACCAGCCCCTGCAAGTCACCGGGATTCGGTGTCGGTTGTCCGGATGCAGAGACGCGGGCAATGACTTCAACCTCGGCGACACTGGATAATTTTGCCATGGGCCCCATGGCCGTACTGTCATCCAGTTTTACCAATACGGGTAAGTCTTTTACTTGTTTACGCACAATGGCCAATGGCATTTTCGGGCCATTTACGGCGCGGGCATAGATAAACAAAGTATCATTGCCTCGTTCAGAGACGTCAATTGAATCGGAAAGTTCCACGAGTACTGAAATTTGCGGACCACTTGCCGCCTTGGGTGAGGAAGGAGCTGCCGATTCCGCGATGGGTTGCCCCACTGCGGCGGTTGCACCCTCGGGAGACTGACTGGCGAGCATCATTCTAGCCCGGTTGATGCCCTCACCGATTGCGCTCGCACTGGGGTGATCCGGAGCGACTTCGAGTATGCGCTGCCAGAAACCAATGGCATTTTTAAATTCGCCGACTTCGTAAGCGTACATACCCAATAAGCCCAGAGAGTTTACTTCATTTGGGTTTTCCTGCAGAGCCGTCTCAATGTACTGTTTGACCTCTTCAGTCATTTGTTGATACTGGAAGAAGCGTGCCTGCGCCAGCAAACCGTAGACCGCACTGGCCCCTTCTCCCCGTTGCTTGAGCAATTTCACCACTTGTAATAAAGACTCGGACGCTTCTGCATATTGCTCAAGGTTCATTTGGGTACGACCCAACAAGAACCAACCGTCAATATTTTCCGGATTTTCTTGCAGTTTTTGTTTGAGCTGGCCCAGCAAGGTATCAATGTCCGCTGCGGGCATACCCTCTGATAGCTGATCCCCCATGCCGGAAAGCGCGGCAATATCACGGGTCTCCACCACCTTGTCGTAGGCGCCCCATTTCCAGTAGAAACCCCAGGCCGCAACCGGAATGATTACCACCAGTGCAATGACCAATGGCATAGAAGTGTTAACGCCGGAAGACGCTGTGTTCTGGTCATCCCCCACATCTTCAAGCAGGTTGCCTTCCAGCTCCAATTTGAGTTGCGCGAAACGGGCCTCGGTAATTTGCCCTTTTTCCAGCTCGAGTTCCAGTTCCTTGAGGCGATCCTTGAACAATTCGACGTTTAGCGCTTTGCGTTCTACTTCACCTTCATCTGAAACTTGACGGCGCTTTAGCACGGGCAATAACACAAACACCATCGCCAGGAGGATCAGTAAGCTGGAACCTAACCAAAAATCGGACATTCAATAATCTCTTTTACAGTTTACGCTTTTCAATCAAGTCGGATTGAAGTATTGGTTTACATCAGGATTAATCCCGATCCTGATCCCGGAGCAAGGCGTTTAGCTTTTGTTGCTCCGCCACTGACAAGGTACTCTCGGGATCCGGGCCGTCTTGCTGTTGTTTCTTTTTACGGGCCTTTGCTGACATGGTCAGGACGATGATAATGCCGAGAATCGCGATCACACCCGGCCCGAACCAGAGCATGTAAGTTGACGCATCCAGCTTGGGTTTGTACACAACGAACTCCCCGAAGCGCTCGACCATGAAATCGACCACATCATCATTGCTTTTGCCTTCACCGATCAGGCGGTGCACTTCCTTCCTCATGTCTGCGGCAATAGGTGCATTCGAGTCCGCAATATTCTGGTTCTGGCATTTGGGGCAGCGCAAGGTTTCTGAAAGCTCCAGATACTGCTGTCGTTGGCCATCATCTTCAAATTCATAGGTTTCAATCACGGCGAATGCACGGGTACTGTCCAGTAACAGCAACATGCCAGGTAATATAAGTGCCAGCAGTAGTTGCGCAAGATATGCTTGACGTGGAACCGCGACGGGATCGAGTTTCATCCTGCATTCCCCTCTAACAGTGGCTTGATTTTTTGTTCCCAGACTTTCTCATCCACCACGCCAACATGGCGATCCAGAATGATACCTTGGGCATTGATGATGTAGGTTTCCGGCGCACCATAAACCCCCAGATCAAATCCAAGCCTGCCGTCTTTATCAAAGATATTGAATTGATAGGGATTATCGTATTTTTCCAACCAGCTCAAGGCGCTCTGCCGATCATCTTTGTAATTCAGGCCAATGATGCGCACACCCTTTTCTTTTGCCAGCTTCATCAAATACGGGTGCTCGACTTTACAAGATGGGCACCAGGTCGCCCAGACATTCAGCAGAGTCGGCTGTCCGATGATATCCTCTCGGGTAAACTGGGCGTCGGCATCCTTCAATGCCGGCAATTGGAACTCGGGTATAGTTTTACCGGCCCGGGCCGTTTCCAATGCCTTGATGTCTTTTCCTTCATTTATTTGTTGCATGTACAGCGCAAAAATTCCGACGAATACAACCGCTAACGCCAGTGGCAAAAAATAGACAGCTCTTTTCATAGTTCCTGCTTAATTCCAGTCAGTTCAGCTTGATTATCGAGTTTCTGCTGCGGGTTCCACCAGTCTGCTCGCACCACGGGCTTTCACGTCCGATTGCGCTTTTCGCTTTACCTTCAGTCGATATCGGCGGTCTAGAATCGCCCAGGTTCCACCGACAGCCATTAGCAATGCACCCAACCATAACCAGCGCACAAACGGTTTAACCTGAACCCGAATCGCCCAGTCCCCATTTTGCAGGGGCTCTCCCATCGCAATATACACATCCCGGAACAAGCCAGGGTCAATGCCGGCTTCCGTCATCACGCTACGGGTTGCCAGATACTGCCGCTTTTGTGGTTCAAGCGTACCTATGCGCGTCTCATCTTTGTAAATCGTGAAATTGGCCTGTTCTGCGGTATAGTTGGGGCCCTGCACAGGTTCAATCGAGTCCAGTACAAAGTGATAGTGGCCAATTTCCGCCGTGTCACCGGGACCCATACGCAAGTCCCGCTCCTCATTGAAGTTGCTGACCATAGTGGCCCCGACAATCGTAACCGCCAGACCAATATGTGCTGTCACCATACCCAGGTAGCTACGTGACAGCCGTCGGAAGCCATACAATCGCCCATTGGAATGACTGGATTTATACCAGACATCGACGAACATGGTTGAACAGAGCCAACCAGCGATAAATATTCCAAACAGGACTAATAACTCAAACTGATCACCGTAAAACAGCGCAACCGACATCGCCACGACGCCACTGACGATGAAGGGTGCAATTACCGGTTTGACCAGTTTTTCCGGTGCGGTATCTTTCCAGAGAGAAAATTGCCCTACCCCCATCACCAACACTAAAACCATCACTAATGGGACAAATAAGGTATTGAAGTAAGGCGCACCGACCGAAATTTTGCCACCACCGATGAAATCCAACCAAAGTGGATACAACGTGCCGAACAACACAGCAGCTGTGGCAGCAATCAACAGGACATTATTCAATAACAGGAACGTTTCTCTGGAAAACAGGCCATGTTTTGCGCGGGAATGCACGGCAGGGACACGAATTGCATAAAGGGTTAATGAGCCCAGGATCGTAATCCCCAGCAACATTAATACAAAGGCACCTCGAGTGGGGTCGGTTGCAAAAGCATGAACCGATGTCAGCACCCCTGAGCGAACCAAAAAGGTTCCCAATAAACTCAGGGAAAAGGCTACAATTGCGAGTAGTACCGTCCAGCTTTTAAACATGCCACGCTTCTCGGTAACGGCAAGCGAATGCATCAGTGCCGTACCGACCAGCCAGGGCATGAATGAAGCATTTTCAACCGGATCCCAGAACCACCAGCCGCCCCAGCCCAGTTCGTAATAGGCCCACCAGCTCCCCAGGGCAATCCCCAACGTCAGAAATGCCCAAGCGATGGTTGTCCAGGGTCGGGACCAGCGCGCCCATGCGGAATCCAGGCGACCGCTCAGTAATGCCGCTATCGCAAATGCAAACGCAACGGAAAAGCCAACATACCCCATATACAACATGGGGGGATGCACAATCAAACCAAAATCCTGCAGGAGTGGATTCAGGTCAGCCCCATCCGTGGGTGATTGCGGTAGATAGCGATTAAAAGGGTTGGATGTTGCCAGAATAAATAACAGGAAGCCAACACCAATCATGCCCATTACCGAGAGCACCCGCGCCAGCATGTCAATTGGTAACTGTCGGCTGAACAATGCCACAGCCCAGGTCCAACCCGCCAGTATTAGCATCCAGAGCAGCAGAGAGCCTTCGTGCCCGCCCCAGACTGCACTGACTTTATAGTGCACAGGCAGCAGACTATTGGAATGACCCGCGACATATTGCACCGTAAAGTCATCAACCACAAAGGCATAGGTCAAACACAAAAAACTGATCAATACGAAGACAAACTGGCCGGTTGCCATGGGCCGGGCATAGGCCATCAGCGACTGACGGTTAAGAATTGTTCCGGCCAAGGGAACTGAAGCCAACACAATGGCAATCACAAGCGCCAGTGCCAGTGAGAAGTGGCCGAGTTCAGGAATCATGTCTATCTCCGTTGGTTTGGGTTATACACCGATTATCAAGCACGAAGTCAAGCTCAGGGCTTGTCTTTATAATGCGGCGCATTTTCTGACTTTTTCAATGCCTCTGCCACTTCGGGGGGCATGTAATTCTCATCGTGTTTGGCCAGCACTTCCTCTGCGACAAACCGGTTTTGCTCATTCAGCCGCCCCATCGCGACAATGCCCTGCCCCTCTGCAAACAGGTCAGGCAGTATGCCGTTATAGCTCACTTTGACTTTGGCGATGTAATCGGTAATTTCAAAATGAACCAGAAGCGAATCCGGGTCTCGCTTGACACTGCCCTCTACGACCATGCCACCGGCTCTGATTTTCGCCCCCTGCGGGGCTTCCCCTTTGGCGATCTGATCCGGGCTGTAAAACAAGTTGATATTCTCGTTCAAGGCGACCAGCACAAATCCGACAGCCAGAGCACAGCCAAACACCATGAACAGCACGAGGATCAGACGTTGTTTACGTTTTGGGTTCATTGACTCAACCTTTCTCTTCTTAACTTTTGAGCTTGTTTTTTGATAATGGCTTTCCGCTTAAGTATCGGGGACACAATATTGGCGATCATGATCACAATCGTCACGGCATACGCGGTCCAGACATAGGGGCCATGCCCCCCCATTTCAAGAAATTCAGACAGTGATGCAAATTCCATTATCGTCCTCCTCCGGATACCAGTGCGCGAACCCAGCTGGTTCGACTTTCCCGTTCCAGTATTTCATTGCGGGTACGCATGATTGCGAGTACGGCAAACAGGCAATAAAACCCGAGTATCATGATTAATAACGGAATGAGCATGTCCGGGTGCATTGAAGGTTTTTCGGTTAATTTAAGGGTTGCAGGCTGGTGCAATGTGTTCCAGAACTCGACGGAATACTTAATGATCGGAATGTTAACAACGCCCACTAACGCTAAAATTGCACACGCTTTCGCTGCCAGTTGGGAATCATCAATGGCAGAATAGAGCGCCATAATCCCGAGATAGAGGAAGAACAGGATGAGCATGGAGGTTAACCGCGCATCCCAGACCCACCAGGTGCCCCAGGTTGGTTTTCCCCAAACCGCGCCGGTAAACAAGGCCAAAAAAGTAAAGGATGCACCCACAGGTGCAACCGCTTTAAGAAAGACGTCGGTGAGTTT
The DNA here is from genome assembly GCF_002162375.1 of Oleiphilus messinensis. GTDB lineage: Bacteria > Pseudomonadota > Gammaproteobacteria > Pseudomonadales > Oleiphilaceae > Oleiphilus > Oleiphilus messinensis. The sequence goes on from NZ_CP021425.1 coordinate 3,631,914, forward strand.
CATCTTCCAGATCAGGCCAATTCCACCAGCGACCGCCATCATAATGTAGCAGGACTGTGCCAGAAACGCGGCAGGCACATGAATAAAGATAATTCGATAACTGTTGCCCTGCAGGTAATCCACCGGTGCATAGAGCAAGCCCCACGCGCCGCCCCAGAGTAACAATGCCGCCGCAACCACAGCAAACCAGGGTAACCAACGACCACTGATATCATAAAACCACTTGGGTGAACCTAGTTTATGAAAAAATGACCACATATTTTCGCTCGTTACCTAATTCAAAAATTAAAACAGCCGTTGAGACGTCAACTACTCAGGCTGATGCGCAATGCAGCCGAAGCTGCTACCGGGGACATCACTACCGCAAAGGCCAGCATGGCCGCCAAAATGGACAAATGCCCCGTAACCGCTACGCCACTGCTCACCGCTTCTACCGTGCCGGTACCAAATATCAGGACCGGTATGTACAACGGCAAAATCAGCAGGGTAATCAGAACTCCGCCCACACGCAAACCAACGGTAAGCGCGGCGCCGATTGACCCAATCAGACTCAATACCGGGGTGCCCAGCAACAGTGTCAGCATCAGCGTGTATATCTGTTCCCCATTCAGGTGCAGCATTATCCCCAACACCGGGGTAAACAACAACAGGGGAACCCCGGTTACAATCCAGTGTGCAAAGACTTTCACCAGTACAATCAAGAATAACGGGTGCGGACTCAGGGCCAGTTGCTCCAGGGACCCATCTTCAAAATCGGCGCGGAAAAGGCTATCGAGAGACAGGAGCGTTGCCAGCAAGGCCGCGACCCAGACAATACCGGCTCCGGATTGCTGTAGAAAAGACTTTTCAGGACTCACGCCCAGCGGAAACAGCGTAACGACCATCAGAAAAAACACAATGGGATTAATCAAATCCTGACGTCGGCGAAAGGCCAGAATCAAGTCCCGCTTCAATACCGACAGCAATACGGAACGGATGGCGTTTTGTGGGCCTTGTTTCAAATGCATATTTACCTTGCCCTCCAACCCACTACCCTCCATGTGCCTGAAGCGGGTTTTGCCCACCGGAGCGCTGGCCTAGCACAATTCGTTGAAACGGTACATCCAGTCTAAGCTCGTGGTGAGTTGTCAGAACAATGGTGCCGCCCAGTCGGGCACGCTCGGCAAACAGGTTTTCGAGCTCGGCGACGCCTTTTTTATCAATCGCCGTGAAGGCTTCATCCAAAATCCAGAGGGGTTCATCCGAAATATAGAGCCGAGCCAGACCAACCCGACGATGCTGCCCTGCAGACAAACTATGGCAGGGTACGTCTTCAAAGCCGTATAGCCCGACTTTCTCGAGCGCGTTCTCGATATCCGTCTCAGTCACGGTTCTGCGGAGCCGGGACAGTGCCCGTAGATTTTCCCGGGGCGTGAGCAGACTCTTCACGCCCGGTTTGTGTCCGAGATATAAAAGGTTGCTCGCAAATGCAACCCGTGCATCGGACATTGACTCGCCGCACCATTTTAGTTCACCCTCATAGATCTGTGAGAGCCCCGCAATGATGCGTAACAAAGTCGTTTTTCCTGCTCCATTCGGCCCTTCAATCTGGGTGATTGAGCCACGGGGGATAGAAAAGCACAGGTTTTCGAACAAAACTCGATCATCCCGTTCACAGAAGAGGTCAATGCCTTCAATCAAGGCATCTTCTGTGGCGATTGCATTCGGGCTATCGATATTCACCTCCTGAGGCGTTAACGCTAATTTGGTGGCACCGGGTAACTGCATGGCATCTCTAAATACGAGGTAAACAACAAACGGCGGTTATTATAAGCAAAATCCATACGCGATTAATTAAACTATTTGTAATTTTGTAACAATATCGAAGATCAGAGAATGGCAGCGATATTTGAAACGAACACAGTCCCTGAACTATGATGGATTTGTAGCCTGGATATTGTGGATCAAACCATCGTACCCACTTCAAGCGTTCAGTGCTTTGATCTAACTCAGTTCAGTTGTAGGGCGAACAATGGCAATACATATTCCGGGCACCTCCAATCCGTCAATGACCGGCGCCCAGATCAACCCTACTGAACAGCGCGCGCCTCAAGCCCCACCGGCAACGCCACAATCGCAACCTGCAACACAACCTGCAGTACAGGCACAGCCATCTACAGCATCACCAGGACAATCTGCGCCTACACCAGCCGGGCAGATCGCGACTCAGTTAAAAGATCTGAAGCTACAGGTCAACCAGCAGTACCAGGCACTTGTTGTGAAAGTTACACTCGAAACGGCGAATACCCGGCTACAATCGCCCACTCCGACAGATACTGCGAACACTGCGAATCAAAGTTTTCCCAGGCAATCCCGGAGCGAACTTAGCCAAAGTAAACCGATCGATCCGGGATTGGTTCAATCTCGCCCTCAGAGCTACACGACCACAAAGGCACCAAATGATAATGCACCGGTCCCAGTCGAATCCAGAAGAACAACGGATACTGCGCCCCAGAGCCAGGCAGCACCCAGAAACGAACCAAAACTGACCTCCGAAGCGATACGAGTACCTGTACCCGCGCAGAGAACAGAAGCCACCCGAGCAGCCGAACCAGCTCGGACAGCAGAACCGACACGAGCAACAGAACCAACTCGGACAGCAGAACCAACTCGGACAGCAGAACCAGCTCGGACAACAGACCCAAATCGGACAGCAGAACCGACTCGAGCGGCAGAACCAGCACGAGCATCGGAACAAACGAAGACTTCGGAGCCCAATCGTGGCACGGAAGCAAACCGCCCACAGGAAAGTCGGCAATGGCGCGCGGAGTTGGAGATCGATGGGAAGCGACTTCAGGTTGTGAGTGACAAACCTGTAATTCAAGGTACTCGATTACAAGTGGTGCCACTGGCGAACGGGTCTCTGACAGTCAACAATATCGATTTGGCCAGTAACATACCGGTGCGAAACCAACAAATAATCAGTCATCTCAGCAAAATTCTGCCCTATCAAAACTCCCTCTTGTCGGGCCTGAATACTGCACACGAGCTGGCCCGCGTTGCGCAAATGCAGCCCATTCAGAGTAAGACATTCAATCTTTTCACGTCGCTCACTCAATCACTTTTGCAAATGCAGTCTTTCAAAACTGAAATGAATGCCGCCGAGGCGCTGCCGCTCAGAACCGTTACACAACAAATTGCCAGCATTATCGGTCGTACGCTGGTACCTGAAACGATTAATGCACTTTTGAATAACGCCCAGGGAATGCACTCCCCCCTGGGAGGAAATCCAGCGCAGAATACAGTGAATCCGCCAGGGGCAGGAAGTCAACGGGCTAACAGCACCGGATTAGCTAAAGAAGTGAGCCAGGTATTGAGTCAGATCCGGGCCATGATTGGCAACAGGACGGCGCAAACACCGGCAACCAACACAACTACATCAGCTGATCCCCAAACCACAGCAATGCTCAACGAAGTCAGACAGACGCTACAAACCCTGCTAAACAACAGGCAGTCGTTACCCCGGGACCTGCATCAACCGATTCAAACTCTGGCACAGGATGATAAATCCCTGAGCCAGTTACTGTCACGGGCCAGCGGAGCGATTCGTCGTCAGATTGCAACCTCACTTTTAACGCCCTCAACGCTACCCACCCCACAGGGTATGCGGACAATGGCTACGAACCCGGGCACGCAACAGCCATCGACTACCACCCAAAGCGCCAACAGCAATGTCACAGCTCAGAGTAAGCATGGAACGACCACTGCTGCCTCCCAGAATATTGATCTGAGTCGCATTGCGGCAGCAACGACATCCACCGTGAGTAATCAATTGCTGACCATGATGACCAAACAGGCCATCCAGAATTCAGGTCTATTCCTGGAAAACAACCTTGCACGACAGGCTTTTTCCGGTGACAGTGATAACGGTGCCTTATCGGCCCTCAACAAGGACATCAACAAGGATCTCAAAGCCAATCTGTTGAATGTTCTGACTCAACTGGCCCCTAAACAAGCCAGACCGGAAGGCTTTATCGATCCGAGCTTCAAGGTACCGGTTGAAGTCAACAATAATCTGCTGCTGAAACCCTTCGACTATCCCAAGCAGAATCAACAGGCAAATCACAATTCCCGCGTTACCGAGCTAACGACCGGGGACCTGTTAAAACAAATTGCTGGCAGTCTCAACCGCATTCAGTTCAATCAACTAAACAGCCTGTATCAGAGCCAGAGTCAATCCACCGATACTCAAACCATTTCCACCTGGCTGGTTGATATACCCTGTATAAATCCGCAATCTTCTGTTGATCTATTGCAGTTAAGGCTGGATCGCTACCGGGATAAACAGGGCAACCCGGAACACAGTGAAACCGAAAAAACAAACACCCTCAAAGATCAGTGGAAAATCACACTCGGATTTGAATTTGCAGAACTCGGCCCATTACAGATTCAAATGCAATTTGCACAGCAACAGCTCTCGGGTACAGTGTGGGCAGAGCGCGCCACGACACTGAAACTGGTCAATCAGGAGATGCAACATTTCCGGGAGAAGTTACACTATCTGGGCGTTGATGTCGGTGACTTGACCTGCAGGAGAGGAAAACCAACACAGGATGATAATCCGGTCGAACATCGACTCGTGGATATCAAGACCTAGGGCTCGGAAAAAACAATGACAGATTTTGACCAGCAAGGCCCGCGACAGGCCGTTGCCCTGAGCTATGATGAAAAAACCGCACCAGTCATCAGCGCCACAGGCAGCGGCGATCTGGCCGAGGAAATTATCCGGATTGCCCGAGAAAACGGGGTGCCGTTGTACGAAAACCCTGAACTGGTGCGAGCCTTATCGACGCTGGAACTGGGGGATGAAATACCGGAAATTTTGTATCAGATCATTGCTGAAGTGGTAGCGTTCGCCTTCTACCTTCAAGGCAAAGCACCGGCGGGTTTTACCCCACCGGAAGACGAACACCCGATTCAGGAAATCAGCCCGAAACCACCTTTTTAATGGGTTTGACTTTGTCGGAAGCCAGCACCCTTTTTTCCAGTGCCAGCTTCCTTACTCTGGCCAGATCAGCCTCACTGTACACACCGTTTACGCCGGAAATCGCGGCCAGCTTCATGCCATGTTTCAGGCCCATCTGGTAGATTTCTTTTACTTTTTCCCATTCGATATTACGGCCAAGTGTGAAATTCTCGAAGCGCCCTTCCAATGCAAGCACAATGGTTTCGGCCAGACAGGCATAGGCTACTTTTGGAGGTAATCCGATATTCTTCATTTTCACCTCGCCAGGCAGCTCGATTTCACCGGACTCAATCACCAGCACATCAGGACGGCTCGCGACATCACTCGCGGGAATATCCAGAGGTCGAGCGACATCGGTTATCACCGCGCCCGGTTTCACTTTCATAATATCCAGTATCCGTTTACCGGCACCGGATGTTGCGGTGACAATAATATCCATCTCTGGCAGATCCCGGTCTGCATTGGCACTGACAAAGACTTTTGCATCGGGCGTTTCTTTCAAAATGGTCTCTTTCATGGCCAGCAGTTTTGCCGAAGTTGGCGCGACGAGATGAATTTCATCGCAGGCTTTTGCCAGTAATCGCGCACAAACTGCACCAATCGCTCCGGTTGCGCCGACGACCATGGCTTTGCCTTGAACCTTGCCATTTTCACCAACACTCACCAATCCCAAACGCTTGGATGCATCCGCCGCCGCCCATAAGGCCCCCGAAGCACTGTAACTATTTCCCGTTGTGATGGGTAAAGGCGCACGCTTGGCGACCGTTACACCGGCATCCCCGACCACTTTGGTGAACGCCCCCAACCCCATAATCTGCGCACCCATTCGTTTTGCCATTTTTGCTGCGGCGAGCAATCTGCGATAGGTAAACTCCGGGCTATGGGACATGATTTCTCTTGGCGTGCCGCCAACGGTGATCAACCAGCCTTCGGCCTCGGCACCGGTCGGTGATTTTATACCACTGACACGGGAATAAACGAATGGAGGCGAATAGGCCATCACCTTTTCGACGACATTCAAAAAGCCTTTGGGTGCAACCTTGGCAATTGCATCCAATGGCTTGGCGTTGCGGAAATATTGCTGACTCAAGGGGTGAATTACGAAAGCAAAACGTGCCGTATGCTTATAACCCGATGGATAAAGAATTCGCGGCTCGGCATCCAGGCTGGTCAGAATTTCAAGGAAGTCATCATGGGTTAACTCCTCAACTTTTTTGTCGAGTGCAGCCAGAATCATGGCTTCGATGACATTAACACCCACTGTCTGGTCAAATAACTGCGGTGTAATATCAACCACCACATCAACGCCTTTGTCCCGCAGGTTTTCCAGTCGCTCATCAGAAATGGTGGAGGTCAACAGCACTTTGCCGCCTAGCTCTTCCAGAGAATAATCTTCGATGGTTTCATAGGACGCCGCGATAACATCCGCTTTCTGCATTGCGCGGCCCAAAATAAAATGATTCCATTCTTTAATTGGCGCTACGGAAGGCGATAAAACGTGAGGTGGCCGCCATCTGTGCAGTTGATGCGTGCCAGCAGCCCAGAGCTCCAGTGCATGCAAAGAGGTCAGTAACTTTGGAATGCCTGTTTGCAAAACCGGGTCAGCAAAATAAAGGTTTTCAGTAAACTCACTCAACACTGCGGCTGCCTTGTAGTTCGCCATACCGTTGGCAAACAGCACCTTGGCATTATCAAATACATGCCCGATATCAATTTGTGCGTGGCGAATCGCCCACTCGTGGAGAATACCCCGCAACGACGCACCGGTTGTAACCGGCACGCGGGTAACCAGATCTTCCAGTTCACGGGTACTTTCCTGAATAAATTTTCGGGTGCCGACACTGTAATGATCCCGAACTTTGCCAAGCCCGATGACATTGGCTTTACTTTGCCACTGTTTGATCAGGTTCTTCGCCCGGTTAAGGTCTTTATTGGCCCCCAGCCGTACCACCCGAAACTGCTGTCCCAAAAACTCCGTTTTAAAATCATAATCCAGCTCGCTACTGCCGAGACTGACACTCACAACCGTTTTCATTGTGTCTCCTGTTTTCATTATTCTACCTTGCCTGATTTTTGTATGTTTTTTATTAAATTTGACTACTGCTTACCATTTTGCAAGTTCATTCACGTTCAAAATAACAAGGCGATACAGCCTAAATTGGCGAATATCGATCACAAACGCCTATAAACGACCATTTTCTCGCAAAGAAAGCAGCGATTACGGTGCCTATTTTCACCCAAATTGCAGCGAGAGATATTGAGTTTGCGCAAAATTTTAATAACAAAAACCAGACAGTTTTTGAAAACAATAAAAATCCGACAAGGTAGAATCATGAAAACAGAATCAGAGATCACAACCCGAACCGAATTACCGGTACCACAATCCCGTCGATGGGCATCTGCAGCCGCCCTCGCCCTGTCCGCTGCCGTTTTCAGCGTGCCAAGCCTGGCCGCGGAGTCGCGAAGCTTTTGCATATTCGATCCCCTCGGCGCTTCCGGACCGGTGTTCAATCAAATGAAAGCCATGAAAGTCCAGGCCTTATCATGGGGTTTCTCACTGGACCTCCAGCCCTATACTGACGAAGCTGTTGCGGCCAATGACTTCCGTGCCAACCAGTGTGACGCGGTTTTGCTGACGGATATCCGTGCGCGGGATTTCAATAAATTTACGGCGACATTGGTCGCATTAGGTGCCATTCCATCGGATGATGAATTAAAAATGTTGCTTGGCAGCATATCCCAGCCGAAGGCGGGTAAACTCATGCGCAGCGGTGATTACGAAATTGCTGGCATCATGCCTGCGGGTGGCGTCTATGTCTTTACCCGAGACAAAGCGATTCATAATGTCGAAACCATCCAGGGCAAGAAGATCGCGACGTTCGACTACGACCCTGCGGCAATGACAATGGTTCAGCATGTTGGCGCATCTGCGGTACCGGCTACCCCTTCAAGTTTTGCGGGTAAGTTCAATAACGGCAGTGTCGATGTCGCTTACGCCCCGGCCATTGCCTACAAACCATTAGAGATGTACAAAGGGGTGGAACCCCATGGCGGCGTCTACAGTTACAAGTTTGCCCAGATGACCTTTCAGATGGTGATCAACCATACCAAATTCGATACCGAGTTCGGCCAACACGCCCGGGAATATTTCTTTTCCAAATTCGATGAATCACTCGAAGCGGTTAAAGTTGCTGAAGCGGACATCCCCAACGAATACTGGATACACCCTTCCAAGAAAGACGCTGCGGGTTTCGATAACACTTTAAAGGGCGTTCGGGTTGCATTACGTGAACAAGGCATTTATGACCCCAAGGCTTTGAATCTCATGCTCAAGGTACGCTGTAAGACCGACCCGACGCGAGCTGAATGCACCAGTAAAACAGAATAATCGCCGGAAAACAGCACCACATCCCCTTAGCCTTGCGTGTGTAAGATCAAACACGCAAGGACTATTCTTACCGTATTCTCCCAAAATATTATCAAACGCTCGTTTGATTCCCCCTAAGATATTGAATCAGGCATAAAAACTGGCAGACAAATTCAGCTGATCTATAGTATTAAAATAAATGACTTGCCCGTTCGACACACAGTGCGAACGAACAATAAAGAATGTAATAGTTCAAGGTTTTCTATAAAAAGGGCGTACACTATGGCTTCTCAAGCTGGACATAGCAGTCAGGCTCCGGATGATCCGATTCTCCAATACGTAACGTTTCGCCTGGACGACGAAACTTATGGCATCAATGTTATGCAGATACAGGAAGTACTGCGCTACACCGAAATTGCGCCTGTACCCGGTGCACCCGACTATGTATTGGGCATCATCAATCTTCGCGGTAATGTGGTTACAGTGATCGACACGCGCAAACGCTTTGGCTTGTGTGAAGCCGACGTATCAGACCACACCCGGATTGTCGTGATTGAGGTTGCTGGACAGGTGGTCGGCATTCTGGTCGATTCTGTGGCAGAAGTGGTCTACCTGCGCCAGTCTGAAGTCGAAACCGCACCAAATGTCGGTAACGAAGAAAGCGCCAAGTTCATTCAGGGTGTCTGCAACAAGAATGGAGAACTCATTATCCTCGTCGAATTTGAAAAAATGCTGACGGATGAAGAATGGGCTGATATGAGCATGCTCTAAGGATTTTTGATTCCTAACAGGCTTAACTCCGGATGGACAGGCTTAACTCCGGATGGAACAGCGGGCACATTGACCATTTTGCCCTGCCCATCCGGATTAGGCCAGACACCTGCTATTCACAGGCTGTCTTATTTATCCTGTCTTATTTATCCTACAATCTGTCAGACTTATCCAGATCTCGCCAAGACACATTCCAGGACGTCGTTAACCACAACTTCAGTTTTTGCCAAAATCCAAGTTTACGCAGCCCGGAGTCATCCCCCTCGCTCCCCTCTGGGTTTTCGTTCGCCTGTTGCAGCTCATTTTCTGCTGCGGCTTCGCTTGGTTCTCGCTCCTGTGACTGGATATCCTGATCGATATGGGAAACATGAACGCCTTCAATACCCACAATATCAATCGAAGCCATCGCCACAGGCATATCGGTAAAATCACCGCCTGAAGCAATGTGCTGCTCATTCAAATCCAGATCACTTAAAACGGACAATAACAGCGGCTTGACCTGTTCTCGACATTGAGATGACCGGAGCATGCCCTCAATATCATTTTTCATATCACGTATTTTGGTAACCGCATTATCCCGATAGTTTTTTTGCTCGACCTCGATCTGGTCAATTCGATCCAGAATTTCGTCTTTTTCAACCGGGAGTGCCAGCGGAGAAACCTTAACACCGCGCTTACTCAATAACACACGCAATGCAATTGCGGTCTGTGAGAGGCGTTTGAATTCATCAATAAGTGCGTGGACTTCACCGAGACGGTCATCAGTGAGTATTTGATAACCAAGGTTCTGAGCCTTGTCGGAAACCAGAACAATCGATTTGAGCTTGACTTTGATTTTCAGGTCCAGTTTCTCAAGCCGCAAAGACACATCCCGATCAGACAAATTGCGGGTTTTGCGCCCTAAATCATCGATGAAGCGAAGTGTTTTCGGGGGCAGCTGTTTTAGCGGCTGAGAAAGGTTAACCGCCGCCAAGAGACCACTCTGCAGTGCAGTCATGGATTGCGCGATTTCAATAACGCGGGCAAGTGCGGCTTTTTTTTCTTCCAGCGCGGTAAGCGCCTGGCTGAAATCGCCGGCTGATTCCTCAACATCGGGCAGTGGTATTACATCATTCATTATTGTGACTACTTATCGAAACACAAAAATTCGAGATCTCGCTACGGGGCTCATGACCTAAACATAACAACAAAACCTGTCTCTTAATAGAGTATGCGATTAATTATCGTTAATTACCGCGCACGGTATTCCAACTCAATCACAACTTTAACCTTAAATTGGCATATCTTTCGCTAATACACTGCGAGAAGGCGGTATCTGCAGCCGAGGTGACGTAATCCCGTCATTCCCAACGGCAATTCGAAAATCTTGAACGAGAGGGTGTCAAAATCATGTCAGACTTATCTACGATGTTATCCGACGTAACACTTCTGGGTCTCGCCACTATTGTGGCATTGTGCATGATTACCACCTTCCTGATAATCGAGCGCCGCAAAAACGCCAAAACACAACTGCTGCTCAAACAGGAGCTCCAGAAACTTCGCAAGGACATGCAGGCCGTGAGCAATGGATCTATCGGTGTAGGTAAACGACTCCTCGAAATACAGGATATTCAACGAAAAATCGACTCTCGTTTTGATTCACTACAGAAGAAAGATCCCGGACGTGTAACCTACTCCGAAGCCGCACGACTGGTCACACTCGGTGCCGAAATTGAAGATTTAATGAACACATGCGGCATCTCCCGCCCTGAAGCAGAACTGGTCACCGCATTACAAAACAAACCCAAAGCCGCTGCCAATAAACCCGCACCGCGAGCAGTGGCCTGATTATTTTCGACCAAACACCGTATACCATGCACACTACCGATTTATTGAGTTCGATTTTCGAAGGCGAGTACTTGTCCCTGCTGGCGGGATCGTTCAACCGCTTTAAATTATGGCAAGAAGAAATGAACCCAGGTTATTTACTTGAAGATGGACGATAATTAAGCTCTCTGCTTTTCTCCGAAGCTGAGGTACAATGAACACTCACTTAATTGAAAATGAGTGCGTTATTCTCAAGAGCTTTTATGCAAACACATAGCGCCAAACAAGCTGCCTTAAACGCCATTAAACAACTCCCTGATAATGTGGATTATGAAGAAATCATGTATCGACTGTATGTCTTGGAGCAGGTACGACAAGGCCGTGAAGACATCACCAATGGTCGCATCATCAGTGCGGAGGAATTGAGGCAAGAAATTAAATCATGGTGAATTAGTCACTGCGCGCCAGACGTCAGCTAAAAGAGATTTATCATTTTATAGCTGAAGATTCTGAAACCGCTGCCGAGCGTGTCACGGATGAGATGGTCGAGTACTCAATGCAGCTGGATACCCTGCCATATCGCCACCATATGACCCCCGAACTAAAAGATGAATACGTCCGAGAATTTTCAATGTATTCCTATCGGGTAATTTTTGAAATATTGCCTGATGATATTATTGCCGTTATCGCCGTAGTTCATAAAAGACAAAATATTCGGCCCAAGGATATTACCCGCGCTTGATGCTAAAAAGCCCCAACAGACATAAACTGCGGGGCTTTTTAAATTACAGATGCGGGATAGATATTGACACCCTTAAAATCAGTGATCCGGCATTGTCAATGCGAAAGCCCCACGTTCCATATTGGTGGACTGATTCAGATAGGTTGATGGAAATGTGACTTCGGCACTGGTTAAGATTGAGCCTTTTCGGGTCACTTGTGTTGAAAACGTGATGACATTATCCATTAAATACGATTTTTGGTTATCTAGCTGCAGCGTACCTGTGTGACTCGGAAAAGTTCCGCTGTCCATGACACGAAACGCCTCAACTTCTACGGTATTAGCTGTATCGACTTTGGTGAGACTGTAACGTAGTGATCGGCCATCTTCACCCACATCATAGGTCGAAACGGTTAGCCTCTCCATACGTCGGGTCGGTGAAACTCCATTTATCTCAATGGATGCTAACTCCGAAGTATAGTCATAACACTCGTTTACCGGCAGTGACTCAGAATTCAACCAGATCGCCGCGATGGGATCGGTGCTATCTGATATCTTCTTAGCCTTCACACGGTAATTAATGTATCTCCCACCGGTACCCTGCCCTTCAAAATAAGAGGCGTCACCGAATTTGAGTGTGTTGTTGTCAATTATCGTTACGGTAATCTCGGGACCAAATTGATCATATTCATCGATAGGTGTTAATTCGCTCCCAAAATCAGTGATCAAGTTTACGACGAACTGGTTGTTTTCGATAGTGAACTTATCGCCACTGAGCCAATCACTGCAGGACTTGATTACAATTTCCCGAGCGTTGTTCAATACGGTCTCCTCGATCCGCAACATCTCCGCAGACATGCCGAATTGATAGAGACTATGATGATGCTCATGTTGTTCGTAACCCGACTTATATAGCAACCATGTTCCTGTCAGAGAAGCGTTGGAAAAGCTGAACGCTGACAAATACTGATCCAATTCATCGAACTGTGTCAGTACATCCGGATAGGAGTCCCATGCGCCTCCAGGAGGTAACGTAATACTGCTGATATCCTCACCCGGGTTATATACCGTTCCCCCAGCAGCAATTACTGCATTATCCACGAACGTACACGCCACATTGGTCGCGCTGTCGGTATTATCAACTGTGGAGAGAATTGTGTTGAACAGGTCGCTATCGAGATTAATATTATTGTGTCTTAACTGCGTAATTACATGTCGTGCGACCCGGTTGCGGTTGTTGATTACAGCCAAATCCGTATCGTCGGCCCCGTTCAATATATTGAGTGCAATACTTTGCAAATTCATTGTCCCGGCCTCCCACTCCGCCACATACCAAGCTAGACCAGCCGGATCCGCTGCGCGATTAAACAATTGCTGGTATAAATTGTCCACGAGCTCCGGTTTCGTCATTCCGCTATAACGTGTCATGTATTCGGTCGAATTACCGAAGGGATTCATTATGCGGTTCAGATTCCCGCTCGCGAGGTCGAGTTCTTGCACCCAATACTGAAAACCGGCTAAGTCAGCAGGACGACCGTAATAGGCGATGTAGGCATTAATAACCTGGTGCTCGTAGGCATTAAACCCGGTTGATGTTTGAACGCATTCTGCTGCTGCGTAGGAGCTCGAGAGTACAGTGCATATAAGTATCTGTTTAGCGGTTTTTCCGAACGGAAAACTGACTTCCATATTGTTTTTCATGGGTGATAAATATCCTTTTTTACTATTTAGTCGCGATCGTTGCAACGCGACTTTCCAAAGGCGAGACGCTGCCACCCCACCTCACAAAGCACTATGTTATTTAACACAGAATCAATACTTCATGTGAGAACAGGTATTCTGCCACTTACTGTAAATATTAAACTATAATAAAAAGCTGGACTTATAATAATGACATACTACAGAGATGGAATAAGCATTTGCGATACGTTTCTAGAATGGCGCACCGGGGTCGCTTCACATTCACTGCAACTTGCGGTTTCTTCGAACACATCAAGGTTAACAGCGGCACGTTGATATTTGTGCTCACCTGTGTGATGAGTTTATTCAGTATAGCTAGCGCACAAGCACAACAAGACCCTGGCCGGTCTGAAATCAGGGCGAATTCAGAGCATAATTCCCAGGCTAAACTGGCCACATTTGCCCATATGTTGATTGATGAAGGGGGCAGTAAAATTATTACGGATATTGCCTCCACACCTGCTACCGCTTTTTCGGCGTTGCCCACGTCAACACAATCCAGAGCACCAGTACACTCAGAAAAACAGCTTGACCTGTCGTTGATCAGCGATACCGGTTTTACCCTGAATCAAGGCTTCAGTGACAGTGCCTTCTGGCTTAAGATTCCCGTCAAAAACCCGACATTACAGCAGGTGGAGCGCTTGGTGGTTGTCGGTAACCCACAACTTGAAGATGTTTCTTTCTATCTGGTCTCCGAGGACTCCGCTGAACAATTTTATTTTACCGGTAGCAGCAAACCCTTCTATGAGCGCCCATGGCTTAATACCGCTTTTGTGTTCCCGGTCAATTTAGCAGCACAGAGCGAAGCGCAGATCTACCTCCGCATTCACAGCAACAAGGCCGTTTTCACCGCCATTGCGATAAAAAGCCACCAGTCGTTCCAGTTTCAAGAAGGCCTGACCCGCTTGTTGATGGGCATTTTCGGGGGGCTGTTGTTTGCTTTTTCACTGTTCCATTTCGGTTTGTATTTCTCCAACCGGTCGCGCCAGTATCTGTTTCACGCGATTATGAGCTTGAGCTTCGTGTTACTGTTACTGCAGCAAACCGGTACCCTGTATCCACTGTTATGGCCCGAATTCGAATTCTGGAATGCTGTCGCAGGCTCTGTCTTTGCGATCATCGCAGGACTGTTCACCGCGTTGTTTTCCTATGATTATCTAAACATCCGCCGATACCGTAAACCCCGCTCCGTTTTTGTACTACTGTGTTTTCTTTCAACACTGGCGCTGGTCAATTTATTATTCCTCCTGAAACCGGAGATTTACTTTCAAATCGCTATACCCTTCACGCTGGTGGCACTGGTAATCGGGCTGGGTATCTCCCTCTCGGGCATTACCCGTCCTGGCTACAAAACCCACTATCACTGCCTGGGTTTATTCAGCCTGACAATCGGAGTACTTTGTATTTTACTGGTCAACCTGCAGTTTTCCGATTCAAGCTGGTTATTAAATGTTGCCTGGCCTGTCGCCTGTACGATTCATGTCTTCGCACAGTCCGTCGCTTTATTCGACAAACAGCACGAAGAAAAAATGACTGTTTTAAGAGCGCAGGATTTCAAACTGGCAGAAGAAAAAGCATTAATCGAAGATCAGCAAGCCGCCCTGCTCAAGGAGCGCAAAACCAATGAAGAACAATACAATACGCTTTTCGCACAGCAGCAATCCCAGGCTATTCTTGAGAAAAAGATAAAAAAACGAACAGAAGAGCTGGATCATGCCAAACAACAGATCACCGAGCTCACCATTACGGATGGCCTGACCGGATTGAAAAACCGCCGCTATCTGGATGAAATTTATTACACGGAATGCAAACGAGCTCAACGCCAACAAACCTGGCTGGCCATTGTTCTGGCTGAACTGGATGACTATTTCGAAATCATTGAAGAACTCGGTGAACAAGCCGCACAAAAAGCCCTTGCAGCGACCGCACGACAGTTAAAAAAGGCATCCGGACGGGCCAGTGACGTGGTTGCACGATACGATGTCGCTACATTTTGCCTCTTACTACCCAATACACCAGACAATGCCGCTCAGGATATCGCCGAAACCCTGCGAGCAAATATCGAGAACACCCTTTGCGAATTTGAAAACCAGCAAATGAAACTCACCATTTCTCTGGGTCTGGCCTGTGTGGTACCGCAATCAGTTGCGGATGGTTTTCACCTGGCAGACAACTCTCACAAAGCGCTCATGGAAGCGAAGAAAAAAGGCGGGAATCAGGTCGTTTACTTTACACCCGAGCACGACGTTTAACAAAACCTTAATAAAGCACCTGTGATTCAACAATATTTCACAATACGCTACAGAAATAAGGATGATTACGGCTTCGGTCACGCTATGATAATGTGACACAGTTAACATTTTGGGGCTTCGTAATGATTAAAGGGCTCAGTCAATGGTTGTCTTATTTAGAGAACAGCCAACTTCCGGTACTCAAGGAAACGCTCCGCCGAATTCTGCAAATTACCGAGAGTGACCGTGCGACGGTTTCGCGCCTGGCAGAAACCATTATGAAAGACCCGGATCTCGCCGCGAGTGTCTTGAAACTTGCCAACTCAGCGATGTACAACCCGACCCGAACTACCGTCAATACGGTCAGTCGAGCGATTATGGTCATTGGCTTCAATTCAGTTAAATCAATGGCAATTACCAGCCTGCTGGTGGACCAACTCAAGAAAACCTCAAAGCGAACCCAGCTGTTTCGGTGCCTGACAAAATCCGTTCATGCTGCCGTGCAAGCGCGCTTCCTCGCTCGGCAATGCCAACCACAGTCCGAGGAAGAGGTTTTCGTTGCGGCATTGCTGGTAAACATTGGTGAAGCCGCTTTCTGGTCCGTTGACAATAAAGAAATTGATTTGCTGAGTGACGAATACGAGGGCAAAGGCTATCTCGATGCGCCCACCCAAAGAGACATTTTGGGCACGACCTTCCGTGCCCTGAGCCAGGCTCTAGTCAGTCGCTGGCAACTGGGCAGCCTGCTCGAGGAAAGCCTGGGTGAACACATTTACTCCAAAGAAGCCCAAATCGTCAAAGCAGCGACGTCTATCGCACACATCCACCTGGAAAACAAAACAGAATCAGGACCGGCCTCACTGCGCCTGATGCAACCGCTGTTGCAGCGCCCGGAACCGGTGATCAAAAGAGTTATTGCCGAGAATACGAAAGCCGCTATTGCGCTTGCGGAAGCCTTGGGCATCCCCCACGCCAAAAAATATTTAAATTCGGAACCGGTCAGGGAAATCAGTGTTCAGGAGACTGACCCATTGTTGCAATTGAACTATCTGCAACAAATTACCGCCATGCCCAATGGTAAAATTTCCGATGAAATGATCGAAGCCGTGATGGCCGGATTACATTTAGGGGTTGGCTTTGAACGGGTCGGCATTTTCTTGAGCAAAGATTTGGATTTCCTGCACCCTGCTGTCGAAAAAACGCCTCCAGGGGCCAGCGCCCGTGGCAGCCACCAATTTCAATTGTATAAATTCATTGGCAAAGGCACGGATAAGTGGTTTTCCGGAAGAACCTGTAAGGTTCGATTCGGCTTACCAATGGGCAAAGTATTTCGCTTCGAGGAAAAAGCACGCATTCTGGAAACAGACGAAGCGCCCCCTAAAGCCGAATTGCAGTTCCATGCCCCGTTTGTCAGTACCAAAATTCCGTCTCTAGGGGTTCTATGTGGTCTCAGAAACCGCTATACCGTATTGGTCTATGCTGACCGTTGCAACCTCGCGAGAATTGATCAGGATCGCATTCGCAGCTTCCAGCTCTTTGCGCAACAACTGATGTACAAAATGGCTGACCGGAAACCGGTGCTCTCGATTGAGAGCTGCGAAATCTAGTACTCAAACACGATGACTTAATTTGAGTTTATATTTCCAGACACACGAATGATCTCCCTGGCCAGCAATTCTGCCGCAGGCCGAGCCTCCAATGCCATATTGACAACCAAGTACAATGCAATTTCCCGATGCGATTGCCAGGCAATATCTAACTGAACCAATTCTCCGGAAGCGAGATCTTCTTCAATAATGGATTCCGGGATAAACGCAAAACCCAATCCCTCCCGGAGTATTTTACGACTGGTTGCGAAATGACTGACGGTCCATCGTTTTTCCGAACCAAGCCAGCCTGAATTTTGTTCGCGCTTGGTTCCGCTATCGCGCAACACGACCTGCAAGTGATGGCGTAAATCTTCATCGGTAATACGTTCTTTTTGGGCCAGAGGGTGACGGTGATGCACCACTGGCAACATGCGGATTGTATTCAGGAAAGTGCCGTTGTACCCGGGTGGCACTCTTGACGTAACAACCAATGTGGCCCGTCCATCCAAAAGGGCTTCATCTGTTCCGCTGAGCGAGGTTTCCAGCACCCGGACACGGGTTTGTGGGGAAACTTCTGCCAGTTTTTGAAAGGCAATCAGTAAAGGTTTCAGATTTGCGATAACATCAACCGCCAATGTGACCTCGGATTCCCAGCCCTTGGCGAGATGTGCGGCAACACTTTCCGCTTCGTAGGCGCGGTCGAGGATTTCCACAGCACGTCGATACAGAATTTTACCCTCTTCGGTTAGCTCTGCTTTTCGCCCACGCATTTGAAACACATCCACGGGGAGCTGGTCTTCAAGCTTTTGGATCGCATAACTAATGGTCGATTGACTCTTGTTGAGCGCCTCTGCCGCCATGGCATGGGTGCCCGTTTCCACAACAGCTCTCAGAGCCGCCCATTGCTCAATCGTAATTCGAGGTGTCTTCATTTACTCGTCTCAGCAACGCTTTTCAGCGTGTTTACAATCCGTTTACCGTTTACAATCCGTTTACCGTTTACAATCCGTTTACCGTTTACAATCCGTTTACGTCGTTAAATTAATCCGTATTAACTACAGAATATAGTCAACCTAGCCTTTCATATCCAATATATCGATATATTTAAGTCATTTTATTCACTTATATATCTATTTTTTTGTTGTATTATCATTTCCATCAAGTCAATCACACAATTTCGGAGCGACAACATGACTCACATTCTTCACATTGACAGCAGCATCTTGAACAATAACAGCGTATCCAAAGAATTGACTAAACAGCTGGTTGACAAATTGGCCGCAAAACTGGGTCAGGCGACAGTTACCTACCGAGATCTGGGGAATGAAGCCGTCCCACATCTGGACAATGCGCACCTCACGTCAATCATGACTCCCGCCGAAGATAGGAATGAGAAGCAACAACAGCAAGCTGCGTATTCTGACCAACAGATTGAACAAGTGCAAGCCGCCGATATTATTGTCCTGGGTGCCCCTATGTATAACTTTAGTGTCGCATCCGGACTTAAAGCATGGTTTGATCATATCGCCCGTGCCGGTGTGACGTTCCGCTATACTGCAAACGGCCCTGAAGGACTGTTAAAAAACAAGAAAGTCTATCTCGTAACTTCACGCGGCGGGTTTCATCAAAACCAGCCCAGTGATACCCAGCTGCCCTTCGTAGAGACTTTTTTGAAGTTCATCGGTCTTGATGATATCGACGTTATTTACGCTGAAGGCGTGAATCTGGGGGACTCGCAACGCCAGACTGCCCTGGAAACGGCTAGCAAGAAAATTTCAGCAACAGTTGCAGAATCGATAGCTTAACATCTGACTGCATTCGGCAAAGGGTTGTATGCGAAAAACATGCAACCCGCCTCATTCCTGATCGTTGTGATTCGGTAACGGCACGGTTCTGTAAAACGCACACATCCACATCAAATTCTCCATGGGCATGAGCCTGTCACACTGATCGTTTTTTAATCACACCCAATAAACGCACGCGATATAGAACTATATCGAATAAAAAACAACCTTCTAAGCTGATCAAACGATAAACAATTGTTTGTGCTCAGGAATCGTTAGTGACTATACTGATCACTCAAGGATCTGTTGAATAAGTGTACACGCCAATCAGTAACCTGATGTCGACGTCACTTGTGGTATCTGTCCATTAAGCAGTACCGTTCTTCGTTCAAGCACCCCGATTTGTTCTGCGACTCTGGAACCCCGTGTCTGTGTGACTTTGACCAGGAACTCGAATCTCAAGCGAACGATCTTTGTTTGTGACATGAAGTCACTAGTTACGTCTGAGTGTGACGGACGCCCAGCAGAATTATAAAAACAATAAGCTCTGGAGACTCCCTAATATGCAATCACTGTGTAATCGGTGGGTAGTATCTGAATATTCGTTAATCGCTGTTCTGTTAACGTTAGTTCCATCTGTCTCATTGGCTGAATACGGGCTCAACATGACGCCTGGTATAACAGATGTCAGCCAATCAATTTACGACCTGCACATGACCATTTTCTGGATTTGTGTGGCGATCGGTGTCGTTGTCTTTGGCGTGATGTTCTACGCCATGTTCAAGTATCGGAAAAGCAAAGGCGCTGTGCCCGCCCAGTTTCACGAAAGTACGACGGTAGAAATTATCTGGACAATCATTCCGGTTGTGATCCTGATTGCTATGGCAATACCGGCAACAGGTACACTTAAACAGATATATGATACCAGTGAATCTGACATTGATATCAAAATCACAGGCTATCAATGGAAGTGGCAGTATGAGTACATCAATGACGGTGTCGGCTTTTTCAGCAACCTCTCCACCCCTCAAGATCAAATCTACAACCGGGAAGAAAAAGGCGAACACTATCTTCTGGAAGTCGATGAGCCACTTGTCATTCCAATTAACAAAAAAGTTCGTTTTCTGGTCACGGCCAATGACGTAATTCACTCCTGGTGGGTGCCTGCACTCGCGGTTAAAAAAGATGCAATCCCGGGTTTCATCAATGAATCCTGGGCCATGGCCAAGGAGCCGGGTGTATATCGTGGCCAATGTGCCGAACTGTGCGGCAAGGATCATGGCTTTATGCCGATTGTCGTTAAAGCCGTAACAGAACCGGAGTATCAGTCCTGGTTAGGTGCCAAGCAGGAAAAAGCGAGACTGGAACTCGCTGCCGCCAATAAGGTCTGGAGCATGGAAGAGCTCATGGAGAAAGGTGAAAAAGTCTACAACACAATGTGTGCTGCCTGTCACCAGCAAAATGGTGCTGGTATTCCTCCTGCATTCCCTGCACTCAAGGGAAGCGCAATTGCACTCGGTCCCGTTGATAAACATATCGAAATGGTAGTGGACGGTGTATCGGGCACAGCGATGCAGGCATTTGGTGCTCAACTCAGCGACGTGGATCTTGCCGCCGTCATTACCTACGAGCGAAATGCCTGGGGTAACAACAAAGGCGACCTGGTCTTACCCAAAGATATCGCTGCAGCAAAATCAAAATAAAAACAGGAGGATCCCATGAGTGCTGTGATAGAAAACGAGTCTACCGAACACCACCACGGTCCTGCCAAAGGTATCGGGCGCTGGTTGTTCACCACAAACCACAAAGACATAGGCAGTATGTATCTGTGGTTCAGCTTTATTATGTTCCTGACCGGGGGCTGCATGGCCCTGATGATCCGGGCAGAGCTGTTCCAGCCCGGCATGCAAATCATTAACCCTGAGTTTTTCAACCAAATGACCACCTTGCATGGTCTTATTATGGTGTTTGGTGCTGTCATGCCCGCGTTTGTGGGCTTGGCCAACTGGCTGATCCCGATGATGATCGGGGCCCCGGACATGGCCCTACCGAGGATGAATAACTGGAGTTTCTGGATACTGCCCTTTGCTTTCGCGATGTTGTTATCGACATTGCTGATGGAAGGCGGCGCCCCGAACTTTGGCTGGACATTTTATGCACCACTGTCGACAACATACGCACCGCCCAGTGTGACCTTTTTTATATTCGGGGTACACATGATGGGGATATCATCTATCATGGGCGCAATTAATGTCATCGCCACGATAATCAACCTCCGCGCTCCCGGCATGACCTACATGAAAATGCCGTTATTCGTCTGGACCTGGTTTATCACCGCGTTCCTGTTGATTGCAGTCATGCCGGTTCTGGCAGGCGTAGTCACCATGATGCTCATGGACATCCATTTCGGTACCAGCTTCTTCAATGCCGCCGGTGGTGGTGACCCGGTACTGTTTCAACATGTCTTCTGGTTCTTCGGTCATCCGGAAGTGTATATCATGATCCTGCCCGCATTCGGTGTCGTATCACAAATTATCCCGACGTTCAGCCGCAAACCGCTGTTCGGCTATCATTCCATGGTCTGGGCGACTGCATCTATTGCAGGCTTATCCTTTATTGTCTGGGCCCATCATATGTTCACCGTAGGGATTCCATTGGTAGGTGAACTGTTTTTTATGTACGCCACCATGTTGATCGCGGTTCCCACCGGTGTCAAAGTATTTAACTGGGTAGCAACCATGTTCAAAGGTTCCCTCAGTTTTGAGACACCCATGCTCTTTTCGGTCGCTTTCGTCATCTTGTTCACCATTGGCGGGTTTTCAGGGTTGATGCTCGCGATAGCCCCGGCTGACTTCCAGTATCACGATACCTACTTTGTGGTTGCTCACTTCCACTACGTACTGGTACCGGGCGCGATATTCGGAATCTTCGCTGCGGTGTATTACTGGCTCCCCAAATGGTGTGGCCATATGGTGAATGATACCTTGGGCAAGGTTCATTTCTGGTTATCCTTTGTCGGGATGAACCTGGCATTTTTCCCCATGCATTTTCTCGGGCTTGCGGGTATGCCAAGACGGATTCCCGACTATGCGTTGCAATTTGCTGACTTCAACCAGATATCCAGCATCGGTGCCTTCATGTTTGGTTTCACGCAGTTGCTGTTCCTGTACATTGTGATCAGCACCATCCGCCAGGGTAAGCAAGCCACTGCCGGTGTCTGGGAAGGTGCCGAAGGCCTGGAGTGGACGATACCATCCCCTGCCCCTTATCACACCTTCAGCACACCACCGGAGGTGAAATAAATTGACTATGAGCCGAGAAGCAGAACATGCAGCGGCTCATTCCCGTCAGCCGCACAATGAACACACCACTATAAGTGACAGCACCGCCCCGGAAGCCATTCACGATGGGCAGCAAGTGCGTCCGGACTCGACCAGAAAGGTGATAACCATGACCCTGATGGTTACCGCTTTGATGTTTGGCTTCGGCTTCGCACTGGTTCCACTGTACGATGTGTTTTGTAAATTAACGGGGATTAATGGCAAGACCAATGATCAATACGAGATTACGGAAGCCGATCTCGCCGTTGATGAGAGTCGACAGGTCAAAATACAGTTTATCACCAGCAACAACGAGAACATGGTCTGGGACTTCAAGCCCGTCGTCACCGAGGTGAAGGTGCACCCCGGTGAAGTTCAGATTGTTAATTTCAAGGTGCACAACCCGACCGATCGACCCATGGTTGCTCAGGCGGTACCGAGTCTTTCACCCTCTGAAGGCACAAGCTACTTTCACAAAATTGAGTGTTTCTGTTTCAATCAGCAGCATTTAAACCCCGGAGAAAGTGCGCTCATGCCGTTGCAGTTTATGGTCGATAAGGATCTTCCGGATTATCTGGTTAAATTGACGCTGTCTTATACGCTTTTTGATCAAACCCCTTCCGAGGCCCCGCCCGTTGCTGTAACCCCCGGTAATAACCGTGAAAAACCTCCAGGCACATCGAGCACCACGCCTGATCGAACACTGAACAATAATAATCAAGATTCAGACAAAGCGAATAACGCTTAACAGGAGGCATTTTATGAGTGCACAGCAATCTTACTATGTGCCAGCCCAAAGCAAGTGGCCTATCGTTGCCAGCATCGGCTTGTGTGTCACGATGCTGGGTATGGGGTCAATAATGACCAACGGCAGTGCCGGTGAAAGTACAGCCAGCTCTTGGGTACTGTTTTTAATCGGGGCCACGATTATGGCCTACATGCTTTTTGGCTGGTTTGGTCACGTCATTCATGAAAGCCGGACAGGCATGTACAGTGCACAAATGGATCGCTCTTTTCGCTGGGGAATGATGTGGTTTATCTTTTCCGAAGTGATGTTTTTTGCAGCGTTCTTTGGCGCACTGTTTTATGCCAGAGTTTTTGCAGTACCCTGGCTTGGCGGCGAAGGCGACAAGGGTTCAAGCGCAATGCTGTGGCCCGGATTTGAAGCGACCTGGCCACTGTTAAAAAACCCCGACGAAGGTTTATTTCCCGGTCCGACCCAGGTAATCGACCCGTGGGCCTTACCGTTGTTGAATACCATATTGCTGGTGTCATCCAGTGTCACGGTCACGATTGCTCACAAAGCGCTCAAGAATAATGAACGCTACAAGCTGACCCTCTGGCTGGCTATCACCGTATTACTGGGTGTGGCTTTTTTATTCTTTCAGGCCGAAGAATACATTGAAGCGTACGAGCATTTTGATCTGACCCTGGCTTCCGGTATTTATGGCACCACATTCTTCATGCTAACGGGTTTTCACGGTGCCCACGTCACTTTGGGTACGCTGATGCTTTTCATTATGCTGTTACGCGTACGGAAAGGTCATTTTACGAAAGAACAGCACTTTGGTTTTGAGGCCGCAAGCTGGTATTGGCACTTCGTTGACGTGGTATGGCTCGGGCTGTTTGTGTTTGTTTATATTTTGTAACTGGCGCTGGAATAAACTCAGGACGGGGTTGGATTCATGTGCAGTTGCCCCGTCCAGAGCGCATAGGCAATGACAGCCACCAATAAAATCGCGAGGGAGACACGGACAATCAGCGAATTTACGGTGCGATGGCTTTTACCATCATCTTTAACCAGAAAAACCAAACCACTGAACAAACTGACTACGATAGCGATTAACAACAGTACGATAGTAAATTTCAACATTTTGGGAATAACTCAACAATTCAGAAATGCGATTTACAACCTATTGTCCCAACATGCTTCGAAACGACAGGAGAATACATAACATGGGCCAATTTTTATTTTTGTTCAACCAGCCCGTCAACAACGTCTGGCTGACGGGTAAGCCTTTCTGTGTATAGCGCGTTTAGAAAAATAACTCAACTCGGGTTTCGCGGAACAGGATTAAAATTTCTGGTGTTCGCCATTTTCTTCACCCCGGTATTGATAAAACTTGGCTATTGGCAACTGGACAGAGCGGCAGAAAAAGAACGACTGATTGCACAAATCGAATCACGAACCGCGATGGAGCCACAAGACCTGCCGCCACCGGACACACTATCCCCACCGGATCAATGGCAGGCCCATCCTGTCTACCTCTCCGGTCGCTTTGAACCAATGCGCTATCTGTTGCTCGACAATCAAATCCGAGATGGCAAAGCAGGTTATGACATTCTCCATCTATTTACGCTGACAAACGGGTTAAAGGTGCTGGTCAATCGGGGTTGGGTAGCCGCACCGACGTATCGTAAAGACCTACCCGAGATTTTCACCCCCCAAAACAGTGTTGAAGTGTACGGATCACTACATCAATACCATGCCCCGCCACTACAATTTGCAGCCACTGAAGCTAAGGACACGGGCCGAAGGTGGCCTAAAAGGGTACAAGAGATAAACCTTGCGCAACTCGAGCAGGATATGGAGATTAGACTGTATCCACTCATCGTGCGACTAAAAGACAACCAGCAACCTGGTGCACTGCAGACAGGGTGGCATGTTAACCATGTCTCACCGGCAAAACACAGAGGCTATGCTTTTCAGTGGTTTGCACTCGCGGTGACACTTATCACCCTCACGCTGCTGGCCCTAATAAAAACAAACAGGGAACACCCTGAAGGAGTACCATCCCATGACTGATAATTCACACACTCAATCAAATTCGCCCCCAACCGACAAAACACTTCGTCTTAGTCAGCTTCGCTTACTCGGCCTTTTTGCAATCGCTTTTGTGCCGATTATTCTTGCGACGTGCATGTTTTTTTTTGGATTTGGCATTCCGACATCTACAGCCAATAAAGGTGAACTCATTCTGCCCCCCATTTCCATTACGGAGATGCCAGCGATCAATCACAACCAAAGCATGATTCAAGATGAATTTACGACCAACTTCCTGAAACCAGATGAGCTAACGTCCCCGGGCTCAGCATCCGAAATACCGTTGAAAGCATCAAAATGGGCATTGCTGATTACCGGAACAGGTGCTTGTTCCCAACAATGTGAACAGGCCCTGTATACAACCCGTCAGGTGAATATTGCACTCGGCAAAGAGGCTGACCGTGTACAACGCCTTGCCGTACTGGAAGATTTCTCCAACGCGGATCAACTCACACAGTACCCACTACTCAAACTCTATCTGGCGGAAGCACAAGCCATCCGCTTTTTTAACACCGTCCGGAATGAAAACCTGAAACCCCAAAACGCGACTGCGACCGACTGGTCAATCTGGGTGGTCGATCCCCATGGAAATGTGATTCTTCATTACGACGCAGAACGTCATGGCAATGACATTCTTAAAGATATGAAGCGATTATTGAAATTATCCAATATTGGGTAATCAACGGATTACCACTCCATTAAAGGGATCACATTATGAATGAAGCGGACATAAGCTCCAGCATCGCTAAACACAAGACGCATACCCTGCTGCAACGACTTGTCTGTGTTGCAACACTGCTGGCGCTCATAGTAGTCGCGTTGGGCGCCTATACGCGGCTAAAGGACGCTGGACTAGGTTGCCCTGACTGGCCTGGCTGTTACGGTTTCCTCACCGTGCCGGAACATGTAGACGATATCGCTATCGCTGAAGCGCGATACCCCCATGCTCCGGTCGAACCCCACAAAGGTTGGCCAGAGATGATCCATCGCTATGCTGCGAGCCTCTTGGGTTTGGTTATTTTAGTTCATGCTGTGATTGCCATGAGGATACACACACGGGCAATGCGGGATGGCTCAGGGGATACCACAATAAAAAGCCAGCCGGTTTTTTCCTTCATGCTTCTGCTACTGGTCATTGCACAGGGCATGTTTGGCATGTGGACCGTAACATTGCAACTCTGGCCACAAGTCGTAGCCACCCACCTGCTGGGTGGCTTTGCCACACTTAGCTTGTTATTCCTGTTGTGGTTACAAAGGACTCAGCCCCCGGTACAAAGCACGCAACGATCCCCACAATTTAAAGCATTGAAAGCGGTTCTTCCATTGGGCTTTATCGCCATTGTACTGGTCGTAATGCAGATATTCCTCGGCGCCTGGACTGCTGCGAATTATGCTGCCGTTGCCTGTCCGGACTTCCCCACCTGCCAGGGGCAATACCTGCCGGATATGGACTTTAAACAAGGATTCGACATTACCCAGGCAATCGGGCCAAATTACCTCGGAGGCACCATGGACAATGCCGCGCGGGTTGCTATTCACGTCAGCCACCGGATTGGAGCGCTGCTTGTCAGTCTGTATTTGATCGGTCTCTGTATCTTTACCTGGCGGAAGTTAACGCTGACCTGGCAACACCCTCTGGCTAAAGCCCTTTGTCTGGTGCTGGCTGCGCTTACAACCCAGATCACCCTCGGTATTGTCAATGTAATGTGGTTGATCCCCCTGCCCATCGCATTAGCTCATAATCTCGGCGGCGCGGCCTTGCTGCTCAGCCTCGTTTTCTTCAATTTCCAGCTTTACAGATTGCGACAACTGCATGACCTTCCAGCACAAGCGCACAGAAAACCAGCCACAGGCTCCGTCTTCAGTACACCTTCTCTCGCCACGACAAAAATAATGAATCAAGAGTGAATACCATGAAAACCGACAACAATAATACCCAACTCAAACTTGCTTCCCCCCTCAGCCAACAACATCACGCCAGTTGGCGGGATTATCTGGAAATGTGCAAACCCAATGTGGTTGCACTTATGATCCTGACCTCTGTAATCGGCATGATGTTAGCGCGCCCCGGCTTACCAGGTTGGGATATCATGCTTTTCGGCAACCTGGGTATCGCGCTGATGGCTGCGTCAGCGGCTGTCATCAACCATGTTGTGGATCGCAAAGTGGATACGCTAATGGCCCGCACCAGCAATCGACCATTGGCCAAAGGCAAAGTGGAGGTCAGCAGTGCCTTGCTTTTTTCCGCAGTACTCGGCGGCACCGGGATGACCATACTACTCGTCCAAATCAATGCGCTCACCGCCTGGCTGACGCTGGCATCCTTGATTGGCTATGCGTTCATCTACACCCTGTTCCTGAAACGGGCGACACCGCAGAATATCGTGATTGGCGGATTGGCTGGCGCAGCCCCTCCATTATTGGGCTGGACCGCGATGACAGGAGCCGTTGAACCGAACAGCCTGTTACTTGTTTTGATTATATTCGCCTGGACACCGCCTCACTTCTGGGCCCTGGCGATACATCGAAAAGCAGAGTATGCAAAAGCCGATATCCCGATGCTGCCCGTTACCCATGGGGAGTCCTACACCAAGCTTCAGATCCTGCTCTATACACTGATCCTGTTTGCCGTGAGTCTGTTTCCATTTATTACCGGGATGAGTGGCTTGATTTATCTGGTTTCAGCAGTGATTCTGGGCCTTCGATTCATTGACTGGGCCTGTGCCATGATTCGCGATTCACGTCCCCATGCAGCAATCAAAACATTCAAATATTCCATCACTTATTTGATGTTGCTCTTTATTGCACTACTGGCGGATCACTTCATCATGCCGACACTGGCCTGACCCCTTCAGGCTTATTCGATCTATTCTGATTGCCCGGCAAGATACGGGCAATCACAAATAGCTTGTGATTTCAGTGAAAGGTAGCCCCACCCGAAATAAAGATAAACACACCCTAGAGCACAGGTTCTGGATGAGAGCTGAGGTCTGCTTCCGGCGTCAAAGTACCGATTACATGTTCCAGAAAGCCTTGGTAATGACGTGTCACCTCAACGGGTTTTTCGATGAACGGCAGGTGTGCACATTCCGGTATTTGTTTCCTGACTACCCAAGGGCAACGACGCCGAATAAGCAACAGACTGTCATCCTGCAAAAAAGAATCATTCTGGCCATCGATAATCATGCTGTGTTTTGGCAGGTATTTCAGACATTTCAGCAAGACATTCATACTGTACTGCATGTGTTCAAGCAAGCGGACGTGAAACGACTCGTAGCGTTGAAGCTCTTTGAGGCGATATTTCAGGAGCGTTTTGGGAATTTTTGGCGGTGAATAAAAGAGCTTCTGATTGAAAGCCTCTACGTCTTCCGCGGTCTCGAATCGCAACATGTTACGGAACGCGGTAAAGCGATTTTCCTGTTCAGGGCTGGATAACGCGATATCGAATGCGAGTGCAGAAACAAGGCACAGGGAATCTATCATATCACCGTAACGGGCGGCATAGACTGCACAAACGTTAGCGCCCAGGGAGTGACCAACAATATTGAACTGATCTAACCCCAGGGCACAGACAAAGTCTTGCAATGCTTCCGCCAGCGCTATGAAATCATACTGATTATTATAGGTCTCCAGGCCACTGTGCAGACCAGGCAAATCCATGGCGATGACATGATAATCTGCGGCCACCAAATGGTTCATGACTGAACGCCAGACTGTTTTGGAGTTCGTCAGGCCATGAACCATCAAAACGGTAGGACGATTACGATTACCACCCTCAAGGTAACGCCAGTGGTTGCGGGGGGTTCTCACTTGTTTGGCTTTCAGGGCACCGAGATAACTTTTTATGTGGTTCGAAAACAGGAACAACGTATCTTCTGAGGAAATAGCCATATCGCTTGCCTTGAATTAATGACAACACATCCCTCTTGCTCTCTACCCCGGACATTCCATGCCGTAAAAGTAGCCGGTATCACAGTTCGCAATCCGACCAGCGCCCTATTCTACTGCAGGTTGCGCCGGAATCGAAATCCGGCGCCCACAATTCAGTCAGTTTTTACATCTTGTTTACAATTAAAACCGGGCCAGTGGTTAAAACAGCGCCATACTCATGCAGTAATATCGCTGCTCTAGAGATCCGCTTGGAGAGTATTCGCCCCCTTCCATAACTGCCAGCCTAGAGCGATAAAACCAATACCGAAGGCTATACCGGCAATACTGAATAACACCGTCACACTCATCAACATTGAGAGCAGACCAAAGGCAAATGACAACAGGAACGACAGCGGTACAATACGGCCCAACAGCCCGTTTTGCAGAAGATTTACCGAAAACATTACCGTCCCCACACCAATCACGGGTGAGCCGATCTGATAAATTCCGACCTCGTATAGTGTCGCTTCCGGGCCCGCAATAAGCGCAATACCACAGAGTGTGAGCAACAAACCGACACGGCCGAGGGCATTCAGGCGCTCGCGAAGAAAGGCAAATACCCCCGCCAGCGCAAGCACGAAGCAAAGATCTATGATGATATAGAACAAATTCAGAATTTCACTGCCATCATAGCTGAAAAAGCTCGAAACTATCCGTAATCCACCGCCCAGCATCGCTGCAGCAGCCAAAATTTTGAAGTCCTTCACCACAATATCTCCTTTCACCAGGGCCAGTGGGCCATTTTTAGCTATATTCCATGAGCACTTTTCGCCTTGAAATTCTCTGGGCGATATATTTTTTATCCTAATCCCCGTATACATAAGAGAAATTGAGCGAGTGCCTATCAGCAGCCGCTCATCGATGTTTACAAATCTGCCTGGATAAAGTATTTGATCTCTGGCGGCGCAGAGAGGAATTCAGCAAGCTGGTTCAAAACACCATTTTCATCGATATGCTGAAGATAAGCCAAATGACTTTCTCGAGTCAGCCATTGCTCGTCCAGGAGCATTTCTGAATTGTCCTCGGAAAACAGAACACTTACGTTCAAATTTCCTTTGAAACCTCGAACATTCGGTAAATTATTTTCCAGAAAATCCCATAATAAAGTTACGCTTCCGGGTTTTAGCGGGCAATTCAGAGTTACTCTTACACTCATCGTTTTTTCCTTCTGTTAGTTAAGGTCGCTCTACGTTAACGACGCTACAGAAGTGGCACCACTTATAAACGGTCAAACATGCCGAATTTCGGTCATTTTAATGGATTATTTTGCTTGGGGGTGTGCCCGAATCGCACTTTGAAGGCTTTGATAAAATTGGACACGTTCTCATACCCCAGTTCTGCTGCAGCTGCGGTTACCGTAAAGCCGTTTACGTCTATCAGCTCTTTGGCACGAAATAGCCTTCTATCCGTCAGCCATTTATGAGGTGTGGACTGAAATGTCTGCTTAAAGTCTCGATTAAAACTGGATAGACTCCGTCCCGACAAATGGGCCAGATCCGTTACTGAAAGGTGTAATACGTCCGGCTGTGCCAAAAGTTGTTCCAGATTTCGCTTTGGCAGTTGTTGGCTCATGTTCAACAACATACCGGGAAGCTTTTTGTCTACCTCTCTCCAGGCGATAAGGTGCAAGAG
Organism: Oleiphilus messinensis; assembly: GCF_002162375.1. Lineage (GTDB taxonomy): Bacteria > Pseudomonadota > Gammaproteobacteria > Pseudomonadales > Oleiphilaceae > Oleiphilus > Oleiphilus messinensis. The sequence continues at coordinate 3,662,634 of NZ_CP021425.1, forward strand.
TTCCAATAATTTACTGCTCAAATATCCCGGTTCAGTTAGCTTTGGCTGAATCGTTTTGAAGAAATTAGATATCAGATCGTCCGGATCAGTAACTAGACAATGGTCGGGGCTGGCGGAACTCGGATCGGGGAATACATTAAAGCCGCGTAAAAACTCACTGACGACCTCCCCGTCAAAAAAAACGAGATATGCGCTTAACCTATCCGTGCTCTTAACAAAGTCAGAATTAAGGCAGGCCCCTTGCGGGAGGAAGACCCCGTTACTGGCTGAAAGTTCGATGTGCTCGTTCTTGCAATTGGTCAGTATCTCCTTACCGCTTTCAATATACACGAAGCAAGGCATCGTGGAATAAAACTCGACATCCACCAGATCCTGCTCAAGGCACTTATGAAAAATGCCGGAATTTCTGGATTGCATGATGAGCTCAACATCTCGCATACCATACAGCGCACGGGGGATTACCAGTACATTTCGTTGCGTATACTCAAATACCGTTTTCATCCATTCATTTCACGAAGGTTCAGGGGGTCGCTAACACTAAGGTAAAGCCCCCTGTGCCAGAACCGTTTTTCGATATATGGCTTCATGGGCTTTTAAACGGGGCAGCTCGTCATCGCTGAAATAGGCATGCCGCAATGTCTCTAACTGTTGCTGTTGTTCCGCTGGATCAGAAACTGAGTCCTGCACATATTGATGCAGCGCCAGGTACTGGTCAAGTCGATTTTGCCAGTCCTGTTCACGCTGGTAGTGTTCAAGCATGGAATCAATTGTCTCAGTACTGTAGTTTTTAGACAGTTGCTCCCGAATAACCACTTCCGGCTCCCCGGCATCGAACAGATCTCGGGCTTGGTTCGCAAGTTCTGCACTCTCACGTGCCGCTGCTTGTGCGCTATGCATGTTGTCAGGCATTTTTGCTTCCAATGCTCTGATTTGAATAGCTTGCTCTTCAGGTGTCAAATGATCTTTCGCTCTGATTTTCATGGTATTGACAGCAAATTCCGCATACGCCTCCTCCAGTCGAAAAAACGCATCTGCCGCTTCTGGCGACATATACTCCCGGCGAAGTCGCTTGATATGTTCAAAGGTTTTTTCCATTGTTTCGGCAAAGTAAGTATAATTTTGTTCTTCCGGTGGCCGGAGGGACTGATCCATTATTTCCTGAAGCGCGTGCTGGTATGCAACATAGCTTTCCAAAAGCTGCATAACCTGCTGGACGGCCTGATCCGGGACCCGGGCCTGTGCCTGTTTTTGAATTTCCAGAATAGCATCTGCTGCGGAGACCTCTCCAACAGCACTGAGGAAGTAATCAAAAAAGTCCTTCACCGAGAGATCAAGAACTAGATTTCCGGCAGAGTCGACCTGGAGCTGGCCATCTATTTCCGTACCCGCCAATACCGCAGCATAGGATTCAGCCTGCCATTCCACAGCTTCGGGGATGGACTGATTCTGATCAACACGCTTAGCGTTTACGTCAGGCACATTGCTGTTGCCTGATACCTGTCCGGTTGCACTCTCCGCCCCCGTGGCCGGCGGTTCAGCCAAAGCGATAACTGGCGACAAGCTATCATGCTCTCCATCACCCCAGTTCATCGAAAGGAAAATATAGGCTACACCACAGACACAGACAATCAACAAAGCCGCCGCAATCTGCAGAGCATAACGCGCTCTTTGATTTACCGATTTCATCACCACCTCACTCTTCTACCGAAAATCAATGGCCAGTACGATACCGTTCCAGCCATTGATTTCATTTTCTATCGCAATTACAAACCCGCGTTTTTCAGTCTATTCGCTTGGGTTCGGTAAGGTGTAACCGGGTTATGCCACAATGAACGTGTCCCCAAAACATGGTTGATTGCATCAACATGGTTAGCATCATAAGCACCAATGTAGTAACCCAGTTTCTGAGAGCATACAGCGACCAGCCCGTCATTTGACTCTCCGCCAAAAGCGAGTGATGTCGTCACCAAAAATGGATCCAGAATATCCAGAACATTGGTGAAAACACTTTTACCAGCCCAGGAATACAAACGGACATTGTTCCCGTTTACACTGACTTGTGTCGCGCGGTCATTGGTGCAGTAACCTGATGCAACACCATAGGGGTGTCTACTGTTCAGGTCTTCTGTTCCGGGTGTGGTCAGGGTTTCGAGGGCAGCAATCGCATTTTGCGGGTGATCGTTTCCGGAGATCCAGCCAATGACGGTACCGAATGCGTTCGCCAAAGCGGCGGCACCACCTTCAATTCCGCTGTCGACCGGAATAACACCTCGAATCATATCCGCAGTTTTCGACCCTTTGTTCACGCCATCGACAGAGGTTACCGAGGCTATACGCCCCTGACCCCAGGCATTCATGGAAGCGTCGAAAGTGATCGCAGCTCGGGACGTGGGCGATCCCTGACTGTGGGCAATAATATTGAACTTGGCGTTGCTACCGTAAACATTATTGTTAATGTCTTGCGCCAGTTGCAAACCACGTTGTTCACTATCGTTAAACGGTGATACATTGGCTACTTTTACATCGGCACCACTACGACAAAGATTCATGGGTACGGTATGAAAATACCCGATCAAGCCACCAATCGAATCGAATCCGGTAATGCCATGAACCATCAGAATGGGGTGCTTTGTATCCGTGTAACCACCGGACGTAAACCACCATTGACTGCAGCCTTCAGCTGCACTGGATGTAGCCGAAAAGCCAAGGGTGAGGGATGATGCGGCCACAGCAATGGCAGCCTTTATTGTTTTTTTCATGATGTCTCCTAAAGCTAAAGTTTAGAGTTTCAGAGGAAAGAATTCGAACCCAGTAAGACAAAATGATTGACTTTGCGACAGGCTTCGCGCTGCCGCGCCTTATAAGACTTTTTAAAACCATAGTTTTATAAGGCGCGGCCTTCAGAACGAAAAACGATTAAATTCTGGAGGCCGCTATGGACGCTAAGGGATACGGCAATATCCCCGAGATCCTGTTTGATTGGATCACATTTTTGGTTAAAGCTCTACCCCTACGTTCAGTACCCACCTTTATTGAGTTACTGATTGGGGCGATGCTCACGCCAACAGGGTTTGTCACTGATGCCTGGTTGATGGTGGCAATGAAGCGTCACTGGAGCAGTTATTTCAAGTGGTTGCAAAAGGGAAAGTGGTCATGGGTTGCACTCGCGCAACAGCTGGGTCAGTTACTGACTCAATGGTGTCCCAATGAACAGTGGTATTTGGCCATTGATGATACCTTGGTGCTAAGGAGTTCCAAGAAAGCACCCAGTAGTCAGTTTCATCACATGCATGGTAACAAGGCCAACCGCCCGCAATTTGTTCGCGGCCAGTGTTGGGTCAGTTTATCAGCGATTGTTAAGGGGCAGAAACAAGCCTGGTCGATCCCACTGATCTCGCGCTTAACGCGAGCCTGCGGGAACGGTAACAAGCTGGTAACGGCAGGCATTTTACTTCGCGTGATGAGGTCATTTTTTACCGGGGCCACTGTCCTGATGGATAGCTGGTATATGCGGGGTACGCTGATTGCCTCCCTTCAAGGTATGGGGTATCACGTTATCGGGCAAGTCCGAAAGGATACCGCCTTATACGATGTTCCAGAACGAACCGGGAAAAGAGGACGCCCTCGAAAGTACGGAGAGAAATACACACCAGAGCGAGTCACTAACCTGGAAGAGACTTGCGCCAATGTCACGATCTATGGACGACAGCAGTCACTGAGGTATCGAACAGTGATAGCCAAAGCCCGCTTTTTAGATGGGCAGCTCGTAAAGGTTGTGTGGGTGCAGTTTGAAAACGAAGACGGTAGCTTAAAACCTGCCCGGCTCTTGTTGACGACTCGAACGAATATGTCGGGCATCGACATCATAAAAGCCTACGCCAAGCGCTGGAGTATTGAGCCCATGTTCCATCAGTTAAAGAATCGCTGGGGCTGGAATGAGACTTGGCAGCAATCCAGACAGGTGCTGCATCGGTGGGTTCAGATCATCTCTCTCAGCTATGCGCTGGTGCAGTTGCTCACTTATTGGAAAGAGTCGGCAGGTCAAGAAATGCACTTGGACATCCCTTGGCGCAAACATGCGCCGATTACGGCGGGACTGGTTCGGTTAAAGCTGCAACGGAATTTACAGCAAGTTGCCGTGAGGGATTGGTGGGACGTAAAGTCTCGAATATTTAAACCGCCAGCGAGGGCTATTGAGTAGTATAAAGACTCTCGCTAGCGAAAAGCCGCCTAGAATAAGGCGGGTAGAAGAGAAAGCAGAATTTATCCGGTCAGAAATCAGGACTGGAGGATCATGCTCAAACTCTAAACTTTAGTCCTAAAGGTCTTGATTATTTTTATTTACAACTCAGGAGACATCATTCTAGCGATTTACATAATTTTACTATCACCCATTGGGGTGAATTTGTGCAAAGCAATCATTTTTTTGACGAACATTCGTACCAGTTTCCACCAACATTATTCGTTATTTTCTCAATGTACTTCAAAGGAATAAATGACATCGAGAGAACTATCAAGCCCGGTCATTGCCTCTATAAACAGGTTTGAGCGAAGACGATACCGCATCGCCAAAGTATTAACCTGATCGAATAAATTCACACCATAGCGCAGGTATAAATCCGGGGACAGATAACCACTTAATTGCACACTGGTTCCACCATCCTCGGCCTGGGTTGAGACCTGGAAATCACTCACACCAAACCGGGACATTACATTATCATTCAACCAGTCAGCCCCCAGACCAGCACGGGATAACAACAGGTTGCCGACGAGCCCCCCTCCGGCCTGGCTCTCACTGTCCGGGGCATTTCCGGTCAAAAGATAATGCAATGCCGAAGCATCATTCATTGGCGGATCGGAGAAAACTTCAAGTTCCGGTTGCGACACCGGCCCGGTAACCCGCAACCCTGCTTTTACTGTGCCGGACTGGGCATTGCGAACCGCCTCGATAAAAACATCCGGATCTTCAATGGGACCGTGAAAATAAAGTATTCCGTTTTGAACTTCCAGGCGCTGTCCTAAATAGGTGAACACGCCTTCCCGTGATTCGATCTCCCCCTGGGCAGTCAATTCCCCCTTGTCCCGGTAATACAAGTCGAGATAACCCGTAAGATAGGCGTTTAATCCAAGACCGGTAAAACGCACATCATCCCCCAAAAGAAGCTCCAATTGAGCATCATAGTAAAGGCTGGTTGTACTTGCCCTCTGCCGGTTGATGATTCGGGCATCTGCTGAGGTTGATTTGGCATTGGCGGGTAATCTCTGAAGCTCCAAGCGTGCTCTGGGGACATTCACCTGACCTCGGGCTTTAATCACGTCCCCTTTTATTTCAACGGTCACATCCGGCTGCAATAAAATCGACATTCCATGCTGTGGCACCACCGTAATACCATCTGATCGCAGACGTCCCAGCATTAAAAGCTCTTCCTGCCAATCCATTGAACCATCTATAAAGGCGACACCTTGCTGGTTAGTGAAGCGACCATCATAGGTCATTCTCCGCTTATCCAGCAGGCCTTCCAATGTAATCTGTTCAAGGGTTTCCGGCACACTCACCGTACTGAGCCGTCCTTGTTCCAACTTCCACCAGCCAGACAATGCCGGATCAGCGATATCACCATCAATATTCAATCCTGCGTTCAGGAATCCTGACAACTCCTGAATCTCGGTAGAAAAGGGCTTCAGTACACTTACGTCTACGGCATTGACCTCAACTGTTCCTACCAGTCGTTTTGCACCCGACAGGTCATTGACGCCCAGATCCATGGTCACGTCCCCGCCCTGCCCTAAGCCAAACTTTAATTGAGACTCTGCCTGATCACCATCAACAACCAGTGAAGCCGCAATATCATTGAGTAAGACAGGTCTGTAATCGGTACCCTCCGAGACACTAAGCACCGCTTTAAGCGCATCGGAATTGAGATCAATTCGGGCATTTAAGGGCGCGTCAACACGATCGAAAAAACTGAGTTTGCCACTAAAATAGCCATTCAGGTTACTGACTTGAGGCCAATAATGCCGGAACCAATCTACTGGAAAATCAGTGAACATCAAATTGGCACGCTTTTCCTGCGGCGACACGGCGGCCACTTTGGTTAAACACAGATCAGACGCCATGCTAAGCGGCCCATTACCTCTGCGCTCAAAACAAACGGGCTCGATACTTAAAGCGCTCCCGGCCAAATCGTAGTGCAGACTCAACGAATCGGTCAGCTGCCAAAAATCCTGCGCTATACCGACATCAATCTGGTCGCAAATCACAGCGATGTTCTTCAGCGCAAAATCGGGTACCCGAAGATTACCCGCTTTGGTAATGAGAGACGTATCACAAACAAGCTTTGCTCTGGAATCACGGCCGAATTTAATGGCGATATCAGAACGGGTCTCGCCGAGTGAACCCTCGATGGTCGATTCGAATTGGCTGACCGGCATATGGTCTACATGAGCGTCCGCAATCGAGGCAGTAATTCGACTTGGGCCATTCCCCAACGCCTCAATATCCAGATCCAGGGCGAGATTCTCAGCTCGCAGTGTTTGCCACGCGAGGTTCTGCGCAACAACAGTACCGGCAATATTCGGGGTTGCAATATTACCAGTGATATTAAGGTCTGTTGAAACCGTTCCCGTTGTTTCGAGACCGGTAAGGTTTAAATCAAAGTTCTCCAATTGCAACCTAAGATCGGAAGCGCTGGCGAGTGTGCCATTCAAGGCAATTCTGGACGGCCCCAGATTTAACTTGACCTTATCCAGACTGAGATCAGCCAATCCAGGGGTTGAGCCTTGGTTAAAAGCCAACTTTCCTGTGCCGGATATTTGATGTTTACCTGCTGTTCCGGTGAGCTTTGTAATCGAAACTTCACCTGTTGACTCACCTTTACCCGCAAATTTTAAACCGGCATCAAACGCAATTAAATCTTCGCCACTCAAATCCGCTACTTTTTCAACACCAAGCCAGTCCTGCAACTGTTGCAGTCGGATAGCAATCTTATTGAGTGCCAATTCCCCATGCCATTTTTGACTGTCAAGATTATAACGCCCGAATACATCCAGCCCCCCTTGTTGACTGTTCAATCGAATTTTTTCAGCGTGAATGACCTGACTGGTTCCCGACAGTCGGAACTCGGTATTGAATTCAGACCACAGGTTTGTCTGTACCCTCGGGTTTCCCGATAGTGACCACGCCTGATTATCGAGACGCCCATTGATTCCACCGGATATCCGCACAGGGTAATGCGCATAAATCAAATCGAGGTTCTTCAAGTCGAGTCGAATATCGGTAAACTCAGTTGCTGTCTGTCCTCGCACCAGAATCCGACCATCCAGGTAAAGGGGTAAATCCGGCATTGCATCCAACAGATTCAACTGTTGCGCCTCGATGTCAATGTTCAGGGAGATAACCTCGTCAAACTGAATCTCAGCCTTACCGCTCGCCTGACCTTGCACAGCAAACAGGGTAAAATGGTCGAGCGCAAGCGTATCATTGCGCAGAGCTATATCAGATTGAACAGTATTGAACGGGATTTGGGGTGAACTGAATTTGATGGTCGTTTGGGCGGATAGATCGATTAGCGTACCGGCAATCTCAATATCGAGGTATTCCAGTGGCAAGCCTTGTACTTCGGGCTCAGGCTTTGCTTGTGGATCACCACCTGCTTTGGCTTTACTGTTGGTGTTGACGACCGTCTCCGCAGATTTGGGAAACACGATGAGTGGCTCACCGCCGACAATGAGTTTGGCGGGTGTTTTTAACGTCGCCTTGAAAGGCATCTCGGTCGAATCAAAATTGATTGCACCAAGCAATGAGACCGGCAACCAATCAGTTTCAGAAAAGTCAAAATTATAGTCCAGATTGGTACCCCAAAAACGGAATGGTACACGTCCGTCAACAGGCAGTTGATCAGCTCCGGTCAACGCCAGTATCTCGTCAGGTAACCTCAGTCCGCCACTTAAATCCGTTAACCAGGGTTTTGCCATATCAAATGACCCTGCGGCATTGAGGCGCAAGCCCCGATAACCTGCGTCAAGATTGGCAATAGCGATCAATGTATGTTGCCAGTCTGCCTGCAGTTGAATATTCGTTATTTCTTCGATGGCCGACTCGGTCACCAACCGTAATGTGCCAATTTTTCCTGCCTGAATATTGATTGGAAACGGTGCGGGTACGACGGGTAAACCATTGCTTTCGTCAGGACTTGTAGCGTTTTCAGTTGTAGGCTTGATCACAATTTGCAACAAATCCAGACTGAGTGAATCTGCGCATATGGCGGCTTTGAACAGGCAGGAAGTCTGCCATGCAACCTGGGCATTTTCGATCTCGACATCAACCGAGTCACTTGAGTAACGAAAATAGTCGAGGCCAACCCCCTTGGCGATTGTGCCGTTTCGAACCTCTATCTCAATAGCGCTCAGCATTTCCGATACGGTCCTGCCTACAAACCGTGCGCCAGGTTCAGTGGTCACTAACCAGAAAACAACAGAAATACCCGCCAAAACGGCAAAAACCGCACTCCACAGCGTAACTTTCAGGGTTAAGCGAATCATAATCCGCCCCCCATCGATATGTGAATTCGAGGATTCCCGGCATCATCCCCCTTCAGTGGAAACGCTAAATCCAGTCGTATTTGCCCTACAGGTGACAACCAGACAATTCCGGGCCCGACACTGGTAAATAGCGGCTCCTCCTGTTCAGAATAAGCCCGGCCGGCATCAAAAAACAATGCTGCCCGCCATGAGGTTAGAAACCGGTAACTCATTTCGGCGCTGGCCACATTCAGATAGCGCCCCCCTACTAAATCACCATCGTCATCGCGGGTGGCAATGGATTCAAACTCATAGCCACGTACAGTTTGATCCCCACCAGTAAAAAACCGCCGGGAAATTGGAACTTCGTTAATGTTATCGGCACTGATCGCACCCAATTGCCCACGAACCAGCATTAACCAACGTTCTGTCCAGAGCCGGGTCAACCAGCGCGCACTGATAAAGCCTTTAGCAAATGTGGTATCAGAGCCTATAGCAGGGTGACTACCTTCGATACCGAATCGAATAAAATAACCACTATCCGGATCTATACCCTCTGCTATTTCAGATCGAGTCCACCGGGCACCGGGCACCAGATAAAAAACATCCTCTATTTCGCTTTCATCAACTTGATAGCGTTCATAATCGAGGTTGATGCTGTAACGATGCTGCCAATTGCTCTTGCGGCGATTATTAAAGGAGACCCCCAGGGATGTGACCTGTGTTTTGGTATTTTCAACATTCTTATGCTGCCAGCTGGTATCGAAATCAAATGACTGATTGATCGGATCACTTGCTGGAACACGGTAAGCAAATGCTACCGTTTGTTTTGGCTCGGATACCTCAAAGTTTGACTGTAACGCATCGCCATAGGATGTGACACTTGGCCAGCGCCAGCCAAATTTGAAACGTGGGCCGGTATCGGTGCTGTAGCCAACCCCCACATCAAAATAATGGGAGGTATTATCCTGTAACCCCACCAACACATCGACCCGGTGATCCGGTTGCTTGTGGGTATTGACTTGAAAGTGGGAAAAATAGCCCGTTTTGGCAAGATTACGCCGGAGTTGAATGATCAACTGGTTTTCGACCAACTGATCCCTGGAGAAAGGAATCAGGCGCCCTAGAAGCTTGTCACTCATTTTGGAGCCGGTTATCACCACATCACCGAAACGGTAACGAGATCCGGTTTCTGCAACCAAGCGAACGGTCGCCTGATTAGTCTCCGGGTCGATCAATAATTCTGACTGTTCGAAACGAGAGTCCAGAAAACCATACTTGGCACACAAATCGGCCAATTTACGTTTGAATTGATCGTATTCCCAATGCTTCAAGCGAGTCCCGACTTTGAGCCCGGCAGCGGCTACCAGACTACGAATCTCCGCGATAGATTGAGCCCCGCCCAACACGCGAACATCAGACTCGACAATGATAACAGGCTCTCCGGGATCAACCTGCACGGTAATCCGATCCTGTTGAATCTGGGTTGACCATTTGCTGTGATAGTAGCCCAAGGCTTGCAATGCAGCCTCAACTGCAGCGCCGATACGGCGTTGCAACACAGCGCTCTGCTTTAACTCCTCTGAGTCGACGGTACCGAGGTGGGCGAGTATGTTTTCCTGAATTTCACTCTCTGTACCACTTATCGAAACAACGACAGTCGCTGCCGAGATTAGCGAAGAAAACAGAGAAAGCAATATCCCGAATATCGCAAATAAGAAACTTTCCTTGACTATTTTCATGTACACTCGTACTTAAGATGCACTGTACCAAACAATTGATATTGTATTGCACTTCAATGCGATAAACACCTTAACATTCCCTCATCTACACAAGCTGTTTTACCGTATTAATCAAAATCACCCATAAACAACAGGGCACCGCTCTCAATCAGTTGACTGACTACATCGGCAAAACCGGGTTCACCCGTCTGCTCCAGCACGGCCTTGGAATCGATGTCAACACCATCACAGAGCGCTTCTGCCAGAACAGTTGTCACTGCAAAGGCGTGTCCGTCAACGTAGAGCATCGCTTGATTTCGTTCCGCTGTAACAACGTAAGCAAATCGACTTGCCGCATTTCGCTCCAGACAGGCTCCGTTTTCCAGTCTTGATTGCCATGCCTCAGAAGAGCTCGCCAACAATTCAAGATCAGGATATTTTCGTTCCGTAACGTATCGCCCAAACCAGTCAGCAATAGTCTGATCATCCAAAAGTGCTTGTGTTAACGCTAACCGAACCTGGTCTATCGCTGCCGCCGGAATCGCCCCTGTTGGCGCTTTGAGAGACGCGGCGCAATCCCGGTATCGATCGTCCTCCAACAGATTTTCAAGCGCAGTCGTCGCAATACCATCAACCATTTCCCGGATACCCGGGGCTCGGAAACCAACAGAATAGGTAATACTGTTCTCGATTGACACCCCAAAATGGGAATGCTTTGCTGGTATGTACAGCATATCTCCAGGCGATAACTCCACTTCCATTAGAGGTGAAAACGCCTCAAGAATACGAACGGGTGTATTCGGCACCAGAGGACTGTGCGAGCCACAAACATCGCCTACCTGCCAACGCCGAGTCCCCTCGCCTTGTATCAAAAATACATCAAAAAAATCGTAGTGTTGTGATACCGTCCCCCCAACTGGTGCATAGCTGACCATAATGTCATCAAGACGCCATTGGGGCAAAAACCGGAAAGCGCCCAACACATCACGCACCTCCGGTATCCACTGATCCACCGCCTGAACTAATAAAGTCCAGTCCGTTTCAGGTAATTTGCTAAATTCAGCGTCATCGAATGGCCCTTTTTTGACAGTCCACTCGCTTTCCTGTGCCATGATCAACCGGGATTCCACATCGGGCTCACATGCCAACCCTGCAAGGTCATTTGCTTCCAGCCAGAACGGATCGGAAAATGCATTTCGGATCACGAGTGGCTTTTGCTGCCAATATTCATCCAGGAATTTCCGGACATCGAAATTTTGTAAAACCATATGAAACCTTATAAAAAAATGAAACCGATTAACCAGAGAAACCTTTTAACCCGAAAAACCAGATAACGTGTCCAGTTTTGTACACTCGACGGATTGATTCACCATTTCCCGAGCTGGCAACTCGAAGCAGTAACCTCTAAACTCTCTGAATTGAACTGATAAAACAGCACTACGTAGGCATTAAGACACAATAAACACCAAATTGAAGCAGCATGAAGTTCACAACCTGATACAAGATAATATGATCGAATTCGAAAGTCGTGACCAGCTTACTCCGGAAATAACCAGTTTAAGGCGGGAAGTGTTTGTAGAAGAGCAACAGGTCCCGGAAAACCTGGAATGGGATACGGAAGACGAATCCGCAACCCACGTAGCTGTATTTGAAGACGGATTGATTATTGCCTGTGCGCGTATTATAAACACAGGGAATGGCGTCTACAAACTTGGCAGAATGGCAGTGCGAGCCACACACCGGGGAAAAGGGAACGGTAAACTGTTACTCGGTCACCTTATTGAGACCTGCCTGCAAGCCAATAACGGTTGTCAGCTGGAACTGAGTGCGCAATGCCATGCGCGAGCTTTTTATGCCCAATTTGGCTTCGTGGCGACTGGAGCCACCTACCCGGAAGCCGGAATCGAGCATATCAGGATGGTACATCATGCCCCCCGATTATTCATGGCATGCCAAGACAGATCAACTGGCTCCGAGTCGCACAATATCGCCGCGATGACAAAAAATGAGGACGATACGATATGGCATTTCGATAATGCTTCCGATCAGATCGCACTATCCTCTCAGGCGATTAACCAGTGTGATCGTTTGATTCAAATATACAGTCCGGATCTGGAAAAAGCAGTTTACGACTCACCAAAGTTGGTTCAGCTCATTTCAAAATTTTGTCGAAAAGACCGGCTCACACAGGTACAAATACTGATTCTTGACGAAAATGCACTCATCTCGAGCCACCACAGGCTTGCGGAGCTTGCCAGTCGTTTAACCAGCAAAATTAAACTGCACATCGTCAACAAAACATTGCCGTATGAGAATTCCGCATTTCTGCTCTGCGATGAACAAATGCTGGTATTTCGGAAAGATATTGAAGACGGAAAAGGCTATGCGGCTTTTACTAATCGGCCAGAAGTAAAACAATTGCGGGAAAAATTTGAGGCCATGTGGCTTCGATCCAACGCTTCCCGGGAAAATCGCACGCTAGGCTTGTGAATGGAGGATACAGCCATCGAACTGAGTGGAATGACATACTCTATTTTAGGATCTGAAAAACTGTGAAAAGATTGCTCATCGCTCGACATGCCAAGTCTTCATGGAAAGATACGGATCTGTCAGATTTCGAACGCCCCTTAAACAAACGGGGTAAACGGGATTTACAAACAATCATTCCAATCCTGTCTCACCTGCATATCAGGACAGATGAAATCCTCACAAGCCCGGCGTTACGCACCCGGCTCACAGCAAACGCCCTAAGCGTTGTCACTCAACCCAAAAATATCCAGCCGACAGAAGTCGCCCGACTCTACTCGGCATCCTGGGAAACACTCCTGGATGTGACCAGCAATATCGATAACTTACATGACACCGTGACCATCGTGGGCCACAATCCCGGCCTGACCGAGTTTGTAAATGCACTGGGGAATATTGGCTTTGATAACGTCCCGACTCTGGGAATCATCATTTTCGACCTCGACATCAGTCATTGGCGGGAAATCGGCCCCGGATGTGGCACAATGCGGCTATATTTAACACCCAAACTGGTGCCCGATTTATAAAATCAAATAATCCTTATGAAAATGACGGCTATTTCTGACATTTTCAATCATTTAACTATACTTTAGGTAACCTCGCAGAAACGGCCGTCAGTCAATACTACAAATGTAGGATTTGACACGGACAACCGGGGATATTTCGTTATAACATGACCTGATAAATTAACTTAATGGTTAACAGCTAGATGTCTGCACCTGTTGTCATTTCAATTATTGTATTGATCATTTTTGTATCCATTACCATCCTGTTTATCGGGCAGGCTCGGGAAAAAGCAAAAATCGAAAAAATTCGGAAAGCAAATACGCTTCAGGATCGTTATCGACGGCTCAAGCGTATATCTCTGGATCTGCCACCCCAATATCTACCTCGAGAACTGAAAATTTTACTGCTTGAGCGTTGCATCGATACGCTCAATGAGCTTAAGGTCATCCAGAATGAAAAATTCAAGTATGCCAGTAGCCTTGTCGAGGACACCGCATTGCTTGAGCAGATCAAAGCCAGTAAAGAAAAACCCAAGCCCCAACAAATTACCAATGAAGCCCAGGCAAAAGAAGTTCGAACATTGCTTGAAGCTCTGATCAAGTTCATCCAGAATCAGTCCAAAAAAGGGTTCCTGGAAAAATCACTTGCCAAAAAACATACCAGTTTCATCACCTACATGGCCAGCCGATCCAAAGCGGACTACTATGCCGCCAAAGCAAAAGAGGCGATCAGCCAGAATAAGTTGAGGATCGCCATACATAATTTCCACAATGCGATTGGTGAACTGGAACCAACCAAATCAATGACCGCTTCGCAAAAAGCGATTCAGGCTTACAAGATTAAAATCAAGGAACTTGAGAAACTCGCTGACAAAGTGAGTAAAGAAGGCTCGGAGAAGAAGGAAAGCATGGACAAAGAGTGGAGCGAATTTATGCAGGACGATGATGACTGGAAGAAAAAGAATGCATATGATGATTAATAGCTGATGTAACTTCCAAGGCTCCCAGTGAACATAAACTTCTCTAACAGACTATCTTTCAAGCTCGCGCGCAATACCGTTATTGTTGCGCTGCTGCTCGGCATGGTACTCAACCTGTTTCAAGTCTTCCTTGACTACTTGAATGAAAATACGGCACTCGACGAAGAAATCGAAGCCATCATAACCATCAGCCACACGCCCGCGTCACAAATCGCTTACAATATTGATTCCCGGCTGGCTGAAGAGTTGCTCGAAGGCCTTTTGAAGCATCCCTCTATTATTGAGGCCGATATTGTAGATACGGACAACCGGACACTGGCCAGACGGGAACGACTGGTTGCAGAATCCCCTTATCGCTGGATGAGTGATTTACTCTTCAACCCCACCCGCAGTTATACGACTCGATTGTCAGTACAACAGCTGAATGATGTCGATCTGGGTAACCTCAATGTTGTAGTCGACACTTACCAAGCCGGAATTTCATTTTTGAAACGGGCGGGCTTTACCATATTAAGCGGTTTTATCAAAAGTCTGGCCCTGTCTTTCCTGCTGCTCTTTGTCTTTTATCTGTTGCTCACAAAGCCGTTATTGGGTGTAATCGAGAGTATTAGTGTTCGCTCTGTAGATTCACCGGAAAAAGCTCGACTACCGGTACCTAAAGGTCATGAAAATGACGAAATCGGGATACTCGTCGAAAGCACAAACGATCACTTGCATACCATTGAAAAAAGCCTGTTAAAAATACGTCAGGCTGAAGCCCGGTTAAAGACCTACTCGGAACAACTCGAACAAATTGTCGAAGCTCGCACACGGGAACTGTCTGATAAAAATGATCAGCTCCTGAAGAGTAACCGGGAACTGGTTATTGCAAAAGAAGAAGCCGTAAAACGCGCTAAAGCGCGGGCAGATTTTCTCGCCAACATGAGTCACGAGATTCGAACACCTTTCAATGGCGTCTTGGGAATGATCAGCCTGACCATGGAAGAACCCCTCACCGAGCGCCAGAAACGACAACTTGACGTGGCTTACAATTCTGGCGTCTCCTTGCTGCAGGTATTAAACGACATCCTGGACATTTCTAAAGTCGAAGCAGGCAAATTGACACTGGAAAGCATCAGTTTTGATCTGCGGAAAACAATCGATGAAGTCACGAGTTTACTGGCGCAAAACTCGAACGCCAAAAACATTTATCTCCGAACGTATATCGACCCGCAATTTCCCGAACGGGTTTACGGCGATCCCACGCGCATCCGCCAGGTCATCAGCAACCTGATTGGCAATGCCATCAAGTTCACCGAACATGGCGGTGTGTCCGTATTCCTCGGTGTAGAACAAAACAGTGCGGTATTGCGGGTGGAGGATACCGGCATTGGCATTTCAAGAAACGCACTGCACAAAATCTTTTCACCGTTCTCCCAGGCGTATTCAGACACGACACGTAAATACGGTGGAACCGGGTTGGGGCTAACCTTGTGTAAACAGTTAGTCACCCATATGTCAGGATCCCTGGAAGTTGATTCTGAAGAGGACGTTGGCAGCTGCTTCACCGTTCGAATCCCACTGCGTGAAGACATCTCTCATTCCGAACCGCCGGTTCCCGAGCCACTCTCTGCGTACACATACTTGCTACTTCATAGTAACGAGAGCCATACGGGTTTTGATTTCATTCGTGACCAATTGCAGTATTGGAAACTCAAAATTGTCAGTATCAATATTGATGAAGAAGAGAAACTCTCCGAAGCCATCACAAGCAAGGTTCCAGCATCCGGTCCAACGGTGATCCTGACAGGAGAGCCTCCGGTACTGAGTCAACTAGCCCTCCTCCCTGACCGCTTCCGGGACGACCCGGTGATACTCTGCAGTAACAGGCAACAACCGGAAATTCACGCTGAAGTACAGAGCAGTCAACGCAAAATAGCTCAATTGCAGAATCCTGTTAGTCGTAACAGCCTTCAGCATGCCTTACTGGGGGTAATGGCTACAGAATCCCCCACAGAGACCCAGACCAAAGTTATCGAGAAAGAGGCAAAGAGTGAAACTAATGAGTACTCCATTCTGTTGGTCGAAGATAATCAAGTCAATCAGATGGTTGCCAAAGCCATATTGAAGAAACTTGGCTATCAGGTGAAAGTGGCAGCAAATGGAAAGGAAGCGGTCGATATTTTACAGGTACAAACCTTCGACGCGGTACTAATGGATTGCCATATGCCGCTCATGGACGGCTACGAAGCGACCCGGACGATTCGAAATCAATTGGGTTTACAGGACATACCCATTATCGCCGTCACAGCGAATGTCATGCATGGCGATAAAGAAAAATGCTTCAGCTCAGGCATGAATGATTATGTCACCAAACCCTATGAACGACACGTTCTGGTGGAAAAACTGGAAAAATGGATTAACCGGAAAGCCGCGTAAGCACCGGTGGCTTATTTAAGCACGGATGACCTGTCAAAGGTCATCCAGCAGCCATTCAGCCACGGATTCTTTCCATTCGACGTAGGCAAGATCATCACTTTCAACAAAACGAATACCGGCAAGATAGAGTGTCTCAGCCCCCTGAGCGAGGCTTAGGGTACCTTCCCGGCACCACATGACATCACACATTAAATCGAAACGTTTATCCCCCACTTCAATAATTAAAGGCAACAGCGCGCCCGGTGTTAATTTATCCGGAAGCGCGACCTGAGCACCATTAGCAGACAAATCCAGTGTTTCACACTGCACAACACGACTGGGTGAAGTGTCCCCGGGCAAAGGTGACATCACCTCGATAAAAAGAGAGCATGCAACATTTAATCTGAATTCCTCCCGGCGCTCATCGTCCCGTAGCCAACTATCGAACTCTTCGGTCATCTGCCTGTTATCCTGATTCTGCTGACGGTTCGTTCAAGCGATTCATCGAACTCCGCGCCACTATCCAGAATTCTTGCTTCCTGGCGAACAAGCTGATCCACGAGTTCAGCGGCCTTGAGTTCAAAACGATTCAAACCTAAACGGTCTACAAATACCAGTTTAGACGTTGCTTTGATTTTTACCGCCAATTTGCCTTTTTCCGTTTTGCCATCCCGCGTGTATTCAACCCAGGCCCCCAGTCGTAGTGCCTCGATCTCTGCCAAGAGCACGCCTTCACGGGATGCCCGCTCTTCAGCAAAGGCAGCTTCAGCCAGGGCAACCTTTTCGGCCTCCAATCGCTGTCGTTCTGCTTCACGCTGCTCTTCAGCAAGCCGTTGCTGGCGTTTGATTTCTTCCGCTTCGGCTTTTGCCTTTTCCGCAGCCTTGTGTCTTTGTAACACCTGAGACTCAACAACCTTCATGAGCGCCTGTTCCGTGTCGTTCACAACATCAGTCAAACCGACCCATTCACCCAGTAATCTAAAACGTCCTTCTGATACTCGGGTAGAAACATCTGACATTGGCAACACGTCATATTTCATCCCCAGGAAGTTGGTTAGTAAACAATCCCGGGTGTCAGGATAGGTTTTTGCGATCTGAAACCGAGTGTCACTCCCATTTTCAAGTAACCATACACCATCCCCCAGCGGAGGCTGTGTAGAGGTGTCCATCGCTCCGGCATCATCAGCAGGGTCTGATTCGAATGGGGCAAAGCGCTGCAACTCCAGCGGCAATCCCTGAATTTGCTGAATTAGAAAAAACTGAACTTCAGACAGGATACTCGCTGATTGATCATTGAGCATGCCACCAGCGCCAAGGCAGCGCTCCAGTTTCTCAACAAGATTCTCCACGATGGAGAGCAACATGTTTTTTTCTTTTTCGGTCGTTTTAGGTACAAAACACCACACCAGGTGCTTTGTATATTTATCAAGCTGTTCCGAAGACAGCTCCCCCTCTTCATGAAGGAGTGCTTTCTTCAGTAGATCGAACCAGTACTCGTTCAGTAACTTGCAAACTGGCTCTGGTAACTTTCGATTACCTGCGTATTGATTGATAATTTTTTTCGCACGCCGCTGTGCATAACGATTCTTGGACAGACCATACTCATTTTCGATCAATCGACTGACAGACCGGTCACGCCGGTCATTAATTTTTTTGAGCTTTTCATTCCAGTTTCGAAACAACGGTAACCGATACTCTTTGTCACTGATTTTAGGGTTTACAAAAACCTCAACAAACTCATCAAGCAAATCGTAAAGTTGCCGTCCTTTGGGTCCAAATCCACTGTAAACACCGATATATTGGGTCGCTACTCGATCAATCAAAAGCGCTAAATGGGTCAGTTCTTTGATATGTTCATCATCGACAGGATTACTTAACAACATGTAAGCGATGGTGTAGCGACAACAGGAAAATGCCCCACGAACATCTGTATCCAGGTCGTTCTTTCGCACGTACACCTCAACCACCCGGTCGGCGAGATATAAACAGTTGAAATTACGGGGAGTTAAAGGCGTATCTGCATACGTGCGTTTATACTTTTCAACAATGGACTCAGACTCTTTGGCGGTATAATTACGGACGGTGAACTCTACGAGTTCATTTTTTTCCTGCTCAGTTTGCTGCTCATTGGCAATCCTGTATTTTAGGCCAGGCACTCGCAAGTCTTTCACGATTTTTTCAATGGGAAGCACTCAATTACTCCGAATAGTCCATTACGTAAATACCGATTCCTGCCACAAAACAGGATCAGGACAGCCGCTTAAAATTGATAGGGAGACCAGCATTACGACGCAATGTATCTACTGGTGTTACCGACACTGTAAACGCACCAACAATAGCCAAGGATAATAACGATTTTCAAGAATGATAACGACTTTCAAGAATAATAACGATATTAAAAGCTAATAACGATTTATTTTTGTTCTTTAGTGTCGCAATTAACACTCAACTGTTATTATTATCTGCTTTTAGAAGTCAGCAGATCGGCTATATTCACTTGAGAATGGTCATCAAACGGCAATATAAATACTCTAAACCCTATTTACAGCCGTAACGAACGCGGCAGCAGGTTAAACCATTCAAACTGACAAGTTTTGATGCACGTATAACCTGACAGCAATAATTTTTAATAGCAATAATTGAACTGGATTCAGACATGCCACATACCGGAATAGACAACATAAACGTACTTAAGACTGAGGTTCTCATCACGCCTGACCAACTCCGTGCGGATATCCCTCTGACCGAAAAAGCATCGGAAACAGTCCTTAACGGGCGCGAGACCATTCAGAATATTCTGGACAAGAAAGACCACCGTTTGTTCATCGTCATCGGGCCTTGCTCCATCCATGATGTCGATGCCGCCAAAGATTATGCGCAGAAGCTGAAAAAGCTCGCGGATGAACTTTCAGATACGTTATACATTGTTATGCGTGTTTATTTCGAAAAGCCACGAACTACAGTAGGCTGGAAGGGATTGATTAACGATCCCCATTTGAATGATTCCTTTGATATCGAAAAAGGACTCCACATCGGTCGCCAACTCCTCATGGACATCAATGAAATTGGCTTACCAACAGCCACAGAAGCACTGGATCCGATTTCACCTCAATACCTTCAAGATACCATTACCTGGTCTGCTATTGGCGCCCGCACCACGGAATCACAAACGCACCGTGAAATGAGCAGCGGTCTATCCGTTTCCATCGGATTCAAAAATGGTACGGATGGCAGCCTAGAAGTTGCAGTTAACGCAATGAAATCCGTTTCTCACCCCCACAGTTTCCTGGGTATTGATTCGCAAGGTCATGTTTCCGTGATTCGGACCAAAGGCAACCCGTATAGCCACGTTGTACTGCGCGGAGGCGGCGGTAAGCCAAACTATGATTCTGTGAGCGTAAACCTATGTGAACAGGCGATGGAAAAAGCGGGCCTTCGATCCGTAATCATGGTTGACTGCAGCCATGCTAACTCAAACAAAGATCCTGCAATCCAACCGCTGGTAATGCAAGATGTCGCGAATCAGATTGTCGAAGGTAACAAATCAATTGTCGGATTAATGGTCGAGAGTAATCTCAACTGGGGCAGCCAACCGATTCCAGAAGATCTTTCCGAACTGAAATATGGCGTCTCAGTCACTGACGCCTGTATCGACTGGGAAACAACCGAGAAAGCACTGCGAGAAATGGATGAAAAATTGAAAGGCGTTTTACCTCAACGCCTGGAAAAATAATTCAGCACCCTGCCCTTGCTTACTGGAAGTACTCGCATTTGCAGTACTTCCAGGTTTAATCGTCCCCACCAGACGCCTTCAATACAACGCAAAGATCAATCAAACCAACGCAATTTCTCACGCAAAAGCACAACTTCACCCACAATAATCAGTGTTGGGGCCGCGATATTTGACTTTTCTACCTGGCCAACGATGGTTTCCAGTGTGCCTACTATCACCTGTTGTTCCGGTGTTGTACCTTTTGAAACCAGAGCAATTGGTGTTGTTTTGGCCAGCCCATGCTCAATCAGTTTACTGGAAATTACCGGCAATCCAGTTAACCCCATGTAAAATACCAACGTCTGATGCGGAGCGACAAATTCCTGCCACGGAAGATCACAGGTATTGTTTTTCAGGTGACCGGTTATAAACCGAACCGATTGAGAGTAATTTCGGTGCGTTAACGGTATCCCGGCATAACTTGAACAACCGGAAGCTGCGGTGATACCCGGTACCACTTGAAAGGGCACAGACTCTTCCGCCAGACGCTCGATTTCTTCACCGCCTCGCCCGAAAATGAAAGGATCCCCCCCTTTTAAGCGCAAAACCCGCTTACCCTGCTTTGCCAGGGTAACCAACAGCTCATTAATATCCTGTTGCGGGACGGCATGGTTGGCTCGCTCCTTTCCGACATGGATTCGCTCGGCATCATGTTTTACCATTTCCAGAATTGGCTTTGACACCAAGCGATCGTATAACACCACGTCAGCCTGTCGAATCAGCCGTAGAGCCCGGAATGACAACAGGTCTGGATCACCAGGGCCCGCACCTACGAGATACACTTCACCCGTGGCAGAGAATTGATCAGCAGCCAGAGAATCTTTTAGCGCTTTCTGGGCGTCCAACTCCTGGCCTGCGTATACCAGTTCCGCAAAATGCCCTTCAAGGTGCTTTTCCCAAAAGCGTCTTCGCTGGTTAATATTCGGAAACACAGCTCTAACCTGATCACGGAATTGTGCAGCGAGTTCGGTCAGTCGCCCGAATTGCGCTGGAATTGCCGCCTCAAGACGACTCCGCAGCAACCGGGTCAACACCGGCAACTCGCCACCACTGGAAACAGCAGCAATTACGGGTGAACGGTCAATTACAGCCGGAAAAACGAAACTGCACAACTCCGGGCATCCCGCCACATTCAGGGGGATTCCTCGTTTTTTTGTAGACTCGACAACTTGAGCGCGTAACGCTTCATCATCAGTCGTAGAAACCACTAACTGAACACCATCAAGCATCGATTCAGTAAAACACGCTTGATGGGCTACAGCGCCACTGTCTATCAGAGCCTGAAGCCCTTCAATGACATTTGTTGAGATCACGGTTACCTGACTCTGGGCGCGCAGCAGTAATTCAACTTTCCGAGCCGCAGCCTCATCACCACCCACAACCAGTGACGTTTCATTTTTCATGCGCATGAAAACGGGTAAAAAATCCAATCTAAGATCCTCGTGATCGAAACAAACAGACGACCTGATTCAACAAATCAGCTATTGAGCATAGTTTAACGGTCGGGGAGAAAGGCAGGGATACCCAAAAGTAGGTATCCCGAAAAGACAAAAAGCACGCTTTACTGCGGTGCGTTGATTCGCTCCTGTCCACCCATATAAGGGCGTAAAACCTCAGGCACAATGATGGAGCCATCTTCCTGCTGATAATTTTCCATCACCGCAATCATGGTTCTACCCACCGCGAGTCCTGAACCATTCAATGTATGCACCAACTCTGGCTTGCCGGTTTCAGGATTACGCCATCTTGCCTGCATGCGACGCGCCTGGAAATCACGGGTATTACTGCAAGACGAGATTTCACGATATTTACCCTGGCCCGGCAACCAAACCTCGATGTCATAGGTTTTAGCGGCGGAGAAGCCCATATCACCGCCACATAAGATGACGACACGATACGGTAAACCCAGTTGTTGCAGGATTCCTTCAGCGTGACCGGTAAGTTGCTCCAGCGCGGCATCTGATTCTTCCGGCTTGACCACCTGCACCAATTCAACTTTATCAAATTGATGCTGACGGATCATACCTCGAACATCACGCCCATGAGATCCAGCTTCACTTCTGAAACAAGGGGTATGACAAACAAACTTGAGCGGCATTTGTTCAGCGGGGACAATTGTATCCCGTACAATATTCGTCGCTGGAACCTCTGCTGTTGGAATCAGATAAAAATCTCGCTCTCCGGGAACTTTGAACAAATCTTCTTCAAATTTGGGAAGCTGCCCCGTACCATAGAGTGAATCCGCATTCACCAGATAAGGCACATAGGCTTCTTCGTAGCCATTTTCCAGCGTGTGCGTATTCAGCATGAACTGGGCCAAAGCACGATGCAGTCGAGCAAACTCCCCGCGCAATACTGCAAACCGGGCACCGGTAAGCTTACTGGCGGTATCAAAATCCAGATTCTTGCGTAAGTCACCCAAATCAACATGATCACGGGGCTCAAAGCTGAATTCCTGCGGTGTGCCCCACAATCTCACTTCAACATTGTCGTCTTCTGATGCCCCTTCCGGTACATTGTCATCAGGTAGATTGGGAATGCCATCCAGAATGGCCTGCAGCTCATCCTGTATCACCTTTAACTCATCCTTCGCGGATTCAAGAGCAGCACCGAACTGGTCCATCTCGGCAATCAGGGGCTGGATATCTTCACCGGCAGCCTTGGCCTTACCAATCATTTTTGATCGGGAATTGCGTTCGCTTTGCAACTGCTCTGTTTTGGTCTGCACATTTTTTCGCTTTGCTTCAAGCTCATTAATTTGTGCAACATCCAATTTAAAACCTTTCCTTTTCAGGCGCTCGGCTACTGCATCAATATCAGTTCTTATTAATTTGGCATCTAACATGAAACTTTACTTACCTTTTTTCCAATCCTAAAAATGTCGGTTTACAGCCACTCCAAAAATCGCCCGTAAACATTATGACAGTAGAAACGCTCTGACAATAGAAACGCTCTGACACAAGAAATACTATGACAACAGCGACCTGGATGTATAAATACCCAGCGCAATGGCGAGCACACATAGTATAACGCTGCTCAACGTGTATATCACGGACTGCATGATCCGGCCCTCCTGAAGCATGAGGAATGCCTCAAGGGAATACGTTGAAAACGTCGTAAACGCCCCCAGAAACCCCACAACAGTCACAGCCCTGAATTCGGGATAGGCATGCATTTTCTGTATGACTACAACATACAGAACTCCCATCAGGAATGAACCGAGAATATTAACTGCTAATGTTCCAAATGGAAACTGCGTACCCGCAAAAGTACTCACCCAACCAATGACGAGATATCGGCACACCGCGCCAAGCGCGCCACCAAGTGCGACCGCCAGTATTTGAGTCAACATTTGATTCTACCTGCTTAGCTTGACATTCTTTTTACGGTCTCAGGACTCAGGCTCTTGCGTCCCGGAACCATAACGCTTTTTATCTGCATGACAATTCAATTCACGCAGATACTCCAGCTTTTGTCCGATTTTCTGCTCCAGACCCCGGTCTGTCGGGTAATAAAACCGAGCCCCATCCAGTTGTTCCGGAAAATAAGACTCACCCGCAGCGAACGCCATAGGTTCATCGTGGGCATACCGGTATTCCTCACCATAACCCAACGACTTGAGCAATTGCGTCGGTGCATTCCTCAGATGGGCAGGAACATCGAAGGCCGGTGCGTCAGCGATGGCTTTACGACATTGATTAAAAGCGGTGTAGACCGCATTACTTTTAGGTGCGACAGCCAAATAAGTCACCGCCTGCGCTATCGCCAATTCGCCCTCGGGTGAGCCCAAGCGCTCCATGGTCTGCCACGCATCCAAAGCAATGGTCAGTGCTTTCGGATCGGCATTGCCGATATCTTCACTCGCCATTCTCACAACACGACGGGCCACATACAAGGGATCGCAGCCACCATCCAGCATCCGACAATACCAATACAAAGCAGCGTCCGGATCTGACCCTCTTACGGATTTATGCAGCGCGGAAATCTGCTCATAGAAGATATCGCCGCCTTTATCGAATGATCGGGCGTTATAAAGGCCGAGTTCCCGCACCTGTGCCATGCCGATCTTACTTGATCCAGAGGCCTGTGCCTGCTGAATCAGGATTTCCAGGAGATTGAGCGCCCTCCTCGCATCACCGTCCGCCAACTTTGCGAGCGCAAGCACGGCCTCATCCAATACAGCCAATCCTGTAGCGTTGAAACCGAATTGCGCCGTGATTGTTTTTTCAAGCAGTGCAATGAGCTCGTCATCCGTGAGTTTATTCAGGGTGTACACCCGAGCCCGGGAAAGTAGTGCGTTATTCAAACTGAACGAGGGATTTTCTGTCGTGGCTCCGACAAACACGATGGTTCCATTTTCGATATAGGGCAAAAATGCATCTTGCTGACTTTTGTTAAATCGATGAACTTCATCGACAAACAAAACCGTCTGTTGTTGCCGGCTGGTTTGATTCATCTTGGCCTGTCCGACCGCTTCCTTTATCTCCTTCACACCACTCATCACAGCGGACAAACTAATAAAGCAAGCGTTGCCGGATTGAGCTAAGAGATTTGCGAAACTGGTTTTACCCACCCCTGGTGGGCCCCAAAGAATCATCGAATGCAGCACGCCCTGACATAAGGCATCATGCAGGGGTTCACCGGGAGCCAGCAAGTGGCTCTGCCCGAAAAAATCTTCCACTTTTTTGGGCCGAACCCTGGCCGCTAATGGCTCAAAACGATCGCCTTGACAGGAAAACAAATCACTCACGAATGACATCAACCCCATCAGGGATAGGGTACTGAAGCGCTTCATCGGAGAGTTCTATATTGGCCTGAACTTCCGTAAATGAGAGCGTCGTTTTCTGTCCGAGAGAATCCCGTAAGCGCATCTCGATTATCTGCCCCTCAATAAATTTGAGACTCAGTGATTCAAACAATGAATCATTGCTTTTGGGTATGAGCGAGAAAATCTCGACGCCCTGCTTGAAGTGATATTCAACACGGTAAGATGCAGACAAATTTTCTACATCGCCGCTGAGCAACAATGCCGGGGTACTGGCGGCCTCCGGATTCATTTTCTGAATCGTGACCTGTTCCAGGTCTGGGTCATAAACCGTGACTAACGAACCATCTGAAAAGATAACCTGTTCCAGGGGTGGGTCCGTATGCCATAAAAACTGTCCAGGTCGCCGTGCCAGAAATCGCCCTTGTGTTTCCTGAATTACAGCCCCGGATTTATCAACCATAAACTGTACAAAGCGAGACTTGAAGGTTTCCAATCCTTTGAGATTCGCTGCCAGCTTTTCAGTGGCGAGTTGATTATCCGTTGTATCACTATTTATATTTTGGGCAGACCCCGTGGCGCTGAGCTGCTCACTTTGGGGAAGGTTTACATCATCTGGAGCCGCAACGTCCGCATCAGTATTCGCAATAGCAAGCGCACTCAAAAAGCTTAACAGAGCAGCCACAAAGCTATTTATTACAGTTCCCACATCAACTCCTTTTTATTACATTCGTACGGAATTATTCCGTTCTTTTTCGCCCAAGGCTGGCTACAAGTCAAATCAATTTTTGGTAAGCTTTCATTGTTCAGTACGACGACTAATCTTTGGGCGCTGGTGGTGCCAGAACTTCCCGGGCACCATTATGTCCTGCCGGGCTGACCACACCCGCCGCCTCCATAGACTCAACCAGGTTTGCCGCACGATTGTAACCGATCTTCAATTTACGCTGTACCGCAGAGATTGAAGCCTTGCGAGACTCAGTAACGAATGCGACAGCCTCATCATAAAGCGGGTCACCTTCATCCCCACTATCACCACCTTCCGAGGCGATACCTGGCACAGCGTCAGGCTCACCACCAGTGAGTACCTCTTCGAGATAGTTTGGCAAACCTCTACGCTTCCAGGCATCAACAACTCGGTGCACCTCTTCATCCGACACGAATGCACCGTGCACACGCTCGGGTAAAGCGGTTCCCGGAGGCAAGTAAAGCATGTCACCATGACCCAGAAGTTGTTCTGCTCCGCCCTGGTCGATAATAGTCCTGGAATCGATCCTGGATGAAACCTGAAACGCAATTCGAGTCGGAATATTCGCTTTAATCAAACCGGTGATAACATCTACCGAAGGTCTTTGGGTCGCCAATATCAAATGAATACCGGCAGCACGTGCCTTTTGTGCAATTCGCGCTATAAGCTCTTCAACTTTTTTGCCCACAATCATCATCATGTCGGCAAATTCGTCAATCACGACCACTATAAAGGGTAAGGTCTCAAGGTCAGGCCTGTTTTCTTCTTCATTGTCCATTACATCATGGGGATTCCAGAGCGGATCTTTAATGGGCTCCCCTTCTTTTATGGCATCTTTTATTTTTCGATTGAATCCGGCAATATTACGCACCCCCATATGCGCCATGAGCTTGTAACGGCGTTCCATTTCAGCAACACTCCATCGGAGTGCATTCGCCGCTTCTTTCATATCGGTTACAACGGGAGTTAACAGGTGGGGAATCCCCTCGTAAACAGATAATTCCAGCATTTTGGGGTCAACCATGATGAAGCGAACTTCTTCGGGTGTCGCTTTAAACAACACACTCAAAATCATGGCATTTACGCCTACGGATTTACCGGAACCGGTTGTACCCGCAACCAGCAAATGGGGCATTTTTGCAAGATTCGCAACCACCGCAGTACCGGAAATATCATTCCCCAGCGCCAGCGTGAGTGCTGAATCCGACTCTTCAAACTGAGGCGTAGACAATACCTCCCTGAATCGGACGATCTCCCTGACTTCATTTGGAATTTCGATACCCACGACCGATTTACCGGGAATGACTTCGACAACCCGAACACTCAACACCGCCAGTGAACGCGCAAGATCCTTAGCCAGATTGGTAATTTTATTCACCTTGACGCCAGCTGCAGGCTGGATTTCAAACCGCGTAATCACGGGCCCCGGGTTAACTGCAACCACCTCGGCCTGAACACCAAAATCGAGTAATTTCACTTCCAGCAATCTGGACATGTTTTCCAGCAATTCTTCTGAATAACCGGACTTTTTATCCGGATCAGGCGGGTCGAGCAAGGTGAGAGCGGGAATCGGTGAATCACTTTCATCAAACAACGATGGCTGGGTCATCTTGTTGGGTTTTCGAAACTCGGCATGTTTTGATTTCAGGGGCTCTATTGGGACGGATTTTCCTTTTTTCCCTTTTGGCGGTTCTGAATCTTTGTTTTTCCGCGGGTTCACGGGCGCACTTTCCGCTCCGGCATTGTTACTCACTACGCCGGATTCATCCATTGCGTCAGACAACACCTCGCCAAAACTGGGTTCCGTTCGCGGCACCTTCTCTTTGGACTTTTTATTGGACTTCTTCAGGAAACCGAGCAGCTTCTTCCCCCCCGCCGCTTCTTCATCGTGTTCCGAGCTGTCTTCACGACCAACACGGTCAACGTGAGCAGGCTTTTTCCGGACTTTAACGTTATCCTCGCCAGCCGTGGTCTTGCGCTGAGACTTAGCGTCTGACAACGAAGGGTCAACTCTTTGGGTAAGCATCGGTGGCTCGGTTCGTTGCTCATTAGTCCCTCCCGGTATCAAGGCAAACAACCAATCGAAGATTTTTAGGGTTAGCGCTCCCAGCTCATCCATCAGGCGCAACCAGGAAACTCCAGTAAACACGGTAACCGCAAATAAAAACACGGAAACCAGAATTAACGTACTGCCGAGGATATTGAAGGCCGGCACCAGCGATTTGGTAATCTCCTGTCCGATAATACCACCCGACATGACTTTGCCAGCAAACGGGTACAACGATAGGAATGCGGTCGCAGCCAGCAAAATCAACAGGAACCCAATGAGCCTCAGAAAAAACAAAGGCCAGTGGAAATGGCTGGTTTTTTTACGGTTTTTAAAGATAGTCCAGCCTCTGTATGCCATCAAAACCGGAAACAGATAGGCCACTTGACCAAAGAAATAGAACAAAACATCCGCAAACCAGGCACCAGTTCGACCTGCGTAGTTTGTCGCTTCACCGACATGGCCGGTCGTCGTCCAGCCTGGATCATTGGGATTATATGAGAAAAGTGCCATGGCCACATAAACACAAAAGGCCACGATTGCAATCAGAGCCCCTTCTTTGAGGCCCTGGGAAAGGTACTGTTGAAATATCCGCTGCTTTTCAGATGCTGTATTGTTTTCCGCCATCAGACTCACGTTTATGCCACGCTCTTGATTTTATTCAGGTTTACTCTTAGAAAAGCTCTGTATTTAATTGATAAGTATAGATCTTTTCTCAGAGTTTACACCTTGCGGAACGCTTTTCACAGCCATATATTTCCTACAGGGCTATGCTATACTCGCTAGTCCTTGCTGCAGGTCTCCAATGATATCCTGCACATCTTCCAAGCCGACAGACATCCTGATCAGATTTTCACTGATTCCCGATTTCGCTTTAACCTCATCACTCAATCGTCCATGGGTCGTCGTCGCGGGGTGCGTGATGGTGGTTTTTGCATCCCCCAGATTTGCAGTGATAGACATAATCTTCAACGAATCGATGAGCGCCCAAGCCTCTGCCCTGCCCCCACGAACCGTGAAAGATACCACACCGCCAAATGCCGACTGTTGCTTGCTGGCGAGCTCGTGCTGAGGGTGACTTGCCAATCCGGAATAAAAAACTTTTTCGACCATCGGCTGTTCTGTCAACCACTGTGCAACTTTGAGTGCGCTCTCACTATGGGCTCGCATACGAATTCCCAAGGTTTCCAGGCCCTTCAGAAAAACCCAGGCATTGAACGGGCTCATCGTTGTACCCGCAGAGCGGAGGAAACCATAAACCTCTTCCATCACGCTGGCTTTGCCCACAGCCACACCACCGATACAACGCCCCTGACCATCCAGATATTTGGTTGCTGAATGAATGACGATGTCCGCCCCCAGCTCTATGGGCTTTTGCAGTATGGGCGTACAGAAGCAATTATCGACAACGAGCAAGGCGTCGCACCCATGAGCCAAATCAGCCAATTTGGCGATGTCTGCGATTTCGGCGAGCGGATTCGAAGGTGTTTCAAGGAAAAACAATTTCGTGTTGCTTTGTACCGCGTTTTTCCAACCATCCACATCGACAAGATCAACAAATGTCGTGGTGATCCCCGCCCGACTCAAATACTTTTCGAACAGAACATTAGTCGTACCAAAAACGCTGCGGGAACTGACGATGTGATCCCCGTTCTGCAACAAGCCCAGACAGGTACTTAATATGGCCGCCATGCCTGAAGAGGTTGCAACACCTCGCTCCGCACCTTCCATCGCAGCAATACGATCTTCAAACATTTTTACGGTCGGATTGGTGAAACGGGAATAGATATTTCCCGGCTCATCACCGGCAAAACGGGCTGCAGCCTGCTGTGCTGAAGAAAAAACAAAACTGGATGTTGGGAATATTGCCTCCGAGTGTTCCAGCTCCGGAGACCGGATCTGGCCTGCTCTGACGGCTAACGTTTCCGTTTTGGCCCCTTCAAGACTCGCTTTAGGTATCTTGTTCCGATCTGTGGCGTCTGTCATAACCGATTTTCCAACAGGTCTAGTCGTTATTGTGCAGGTCGATGATATCGTCACTCGTACCCTGCTCTCCGTGCTGCTTGTTTTTACTGGCGTCATTACGCAACTGCTGCAGCCGCTCCAGATAATTCTGATCTATATCACCAGTAATGTATTCACCGTTGAAGACCGAGCATTCGAAATCCTGAACGTGAGGATTACCTTCCCGTGCCGACTCCAGCAGATCCTCGAGATCCTGATAGACCAACCAGTCTGCGCCGATCAGTTTTTCGACCTCTTTGTCGGTTCGGTTGTGGGCAATCAACTCTTCAGCTGCAGGCATATCAATTCCGTACACATTGGGGTAGCGCACAGCCGGTGCCGCTGAAGCAAAATAGACTTTCTCGGCACCTGCGTCGCGCGCCATTTGTACAATTTCCTTGCAGGTTGTGCCACGTACTATTGAATCATCAACCAACAATACGTTTTTGCCACGAAATTCCAGCTCAATCGCATTCAGCTTCTGCCGCACTGACTTTTTACGCTGCTGTTGACCAGGCATGATAAAAGTACGGCCGATATATCGATTCTTGATAAACCCTTCACGGAATTTTACACCGAGGTCATGGGCCATTTGCATCGCAGACGTACGGCTGGTATCTGGGATGGGGATTACGACATCAATATCATGCTCAGGTTTAAGCCGTTTGACTTTCTCCGCCAGTTTCTCCCCCATTCTCAGACGCGCTTTATAAACTGAAATCTGGTCGATGATCGAGTCTGGGCGGGCAAAATAAACATGTTCGAAAATACAAGGTATCAGCTTGTGATCGTCAGCGCATTGCTGCGTATAAAGCTGACCATCAGACTCGATATATATTGCTTCGCCTGGCTCAATATCGCGAACCAGCGTAAAGCCGAGTGCACTCAGTGCAACACTCTCTGAAGCGATCATATATTCTACGCCTCGCGAGGTTTCTCGTTTGCCATAACACACCGGACGAATACCGTGGGGATCCCGGAATGCTACGATGCCATACCCGGTAATCATGGCAATAACGGCATAAGCACCCTTACAGCGTTTGTGTACCGCTTTTACTGCAGCGAAAACCTCGTCCTGGGTAGGAACCAACTTCCCTTGTTTTTGCAGCTCATGGGCAAATACATTCAACAGGACTTCGGAGTCAGAAGTTGTGTTGATATGTCGAAGATCAGTGCGAAACAAATCGTTGCTTAAATCTTCAGCATTGGTCAGGTTACCATTATGCGCAAGGGTAATTCCGTAAGGAGAGTTTACATAGAAGGGCTGTGCCTCGGCAGAACTTGAACTCCCAGCCGTCGGATACCGAACATGACCGATACCAACGTGCCCCTGAAGGCGTTTCATATGCCGGGTACGAAAAACGTCTCGAACCAACCCATTGTCTTTACGCAGAAAGAACCGATCATCCTGGTAGGTAACCATTCCGGCAGCGTCCTGTCCCCGGTGTTGTAAAACTGTCAGTGCATCATACAGCCACTGATTTACATTTTCTTTACCAACAATTCCAACAATACCGCACATGTAACTACCTCATGCCCCCGTCTTCGGACTAATCAATGCTTTTTAACTGACCGGACAACGATGTCGTCCGGTAAACCTGCAAATGACTGCAACGGTCAGTTGCAGTCAAATAAATCTTGCCTGACAAAGCAGAAAACAGACTGCCTGCCTCGACTTCATTAACTTGAAATCAATGGCGCGATATCATTATCAAATATTTCTCTGGACCAGTTTTCGATCAATTCAAGCTGCGCAATCATGACCGACTCAGACCACCAGGGATCTTCTTTGAGTGGCGTCAACCGCAACAATGCAATCATGACTATTGTAATGACAATACCACGAGCCAACCCGAAAAACATGCCTAACAATCGGTCTGTAGAGGTCAGCCCAGTCACTTTAATCAACTGCCCGACCAATCGGTTTAAGATCGAACCAATCAGTAACGTTACAACAAACAATATTAAGAAAGACACGCCATATCGAAGCGAAGGTGTACTGATTGAATCAACCAGAAGCGTTTCAAGATTACTGGCGAACAAACGGGCCACAAAAAATGCCGCAATCCAGGTGAGTAACGATAAAACTTCTTTGACAAACCCCCGCCACAAACTCAACACCGCAGAGATGCCAATAATGCCTATTATAACGCCATCAGCCCAATTTAACTGTTCCATGGTAACCGGTGTTCCGCTATCCATCCAAAGCCGGGCATTCTATCAAAGATTTGTTCCGGCCTGAATCGATAACAAAGGGAAAATCGCAGCAAATTGTCACCATTCGTACCCATTACAGTCGAGGGAGACAAATTGCCCGAAAGTCAATACAGTTTAGAAACTGTTTCAGCCGGTTTTACTCGGCATATTCAACAACCATTGGTTTCACATTGAGTTGCCTGGAAAGACCTGTTTTTGCTTTCTCCGCCGCATCCCGGTTTGCAAATGGGCCGGTCAAAACCCGCAGCAACGTTGTACCGGAACGATTCAAGGCAACAACCTGGGTACTATAACCACGCTGCACCGCTTCATCTCTGAGTCGATAGGCGTTGTTCTGGTTACCAAAGGTTCCCAGTTGTACAACCCATTTACCAACAAGATTTCCTGCAGCAGGTGTTGTATTTTCGATTGGTGATGTTTTTTCTATGGCGGGCGACGCCTTCCCTACTGTCGGTGCCGCTTTAGACACAGGAGTATTCACACCAGATTGATCAGATTGGCGGGCATCTCCGGAGTTGTGTACGGTGTTTCTTTCTTGGGACGTAGTTTTTTGGGACGTAGTTTTTTGGGATGTAGTTTCTTGGGACGTAGTTTCTTGCTTTTGCGCTATCGAGGCTTGCAATACGTCCTCATTCACCGCAAGGTCTGGCGGGGTGCTGCCTGGATAAACCTGGCCATCACTGGGGGCAACATCCATGCTTGGTTGAGCCTGAACATCAGGGATGCTTTGGGCAGTTTCATCGAGCTTTCGGAGGGAGGGTGCTTTGGGGGCACTAATGTTAATGATCTTTTCCGGAGGACGATCCGGGATCGGGATGACTATGTTTTTTTTCTCTTGGTGTGGCTCTTCAAAAATCATAGGCAAAAAAATGACTGCCAATGACACCAACACAACGGCACCGACCAAACGCTGCTTGAGCCCGTCCACTTTGCTCAACGGGGATGAGGGATTGCCATCAGCCGGTTCAGGCCGTATTTGATCATCATTTTCCATTTAACCGTTTCCATTCATTCTTCACTGCCGCTACGGTGTAAAATGAGCCACAAGCGATATTAAATTGTGTAGGCGTTTTATCTGGTTCGGACTGCAATAAATCGCGTAATGCGTCGCCAGCGGAGCCAAATGACTTGAACTCAAGCGTTTGCTTACGAGCAAGGGATTCGAGCTGCTCCAATGAACACGCACGGGGCACCGACAAAGGAAACAAATACCAGACATCGACAACGGGTTTTAATATTTCCGTAACGGATTCGATATCTTTGTCAGATAGCATTGAAAACAATACACAACATCGCTTACCGGGATGCTGTAATTTTAAAGCCGCAATCCGCCCCGCGAGAAATCGGGCTGCATGAGGATTATGTCCCACATCAACCCACAGGTGCCGAGCTGCATCGATCAACTCCAATCGTCCCGGTACGACCATATCACGAAAACACCGATCAACTTCGGATTGCACCAGTGATTCCCCCAACAACAGTACCGCTTGAATTGCGGCCATGCGATTTTGAAGAGGAAGCACATGGGGCGGTAATTGAAAGTGAACCTCCGAAACAGACTCAGAGTCAGTCTTTTGACCAGCAACAAAGGGAATAACGCGAAAACGAGCCGTCACGGAGTCGGCCAGATTGTCTGTACAATTACCGCCATCATCACCAGCATCTAACTGCCCATAGGCTTGACCCAAACGCAACAATGTCACCTTCTGAGCCTGCACTTGCTGAAGCACACTGCTTGGCGGGTTGGCTTCCGCATAAATCGCAGATTGCCCGAAGCGAAGAATCCCGGCCTTTTCAAAACCGATCTTTTCGCGGTCATCTCCCAACCAATCCATATGATCGAGATCCACGGATGTGATAATGGCTAAATCCGGGTCAATTATATTAACTGCATCCAATCGACCGCCCAGACCGACTTCAAGTACTGCATAGTCGAGGCTACTTTGCGCAAAAACATCAAACGCAACCAGTGTTGTATATTCGAAATACGTAAGACTGGTTTTTCCTCGCGCCGCTTCCACCCGAACAAAACTATCAACGAGTTTCTGGTCTTCCACCTCAATACCGTTAACTCTGACACGCTCATTAAAACGCTCGATATGGGGCGATGTATAGCAGCCGACCTGGGCACCTTTATTGAGCAGCAGCCGCTCAATTACAGCAACCGTCGAACCTTTGCCATTGGTGCCAGCCACAGTGATCACTTTTGCCCCGGGCTTACCTTTACGACCATTATTTTTTTGTAGCTTTCGGTACACGAGCAGAATTCGATCCAGCCCCATATCGATTTCGGAACAATGCATGGTTTCGATATAGGCCAGCCACTGCGCCAATGACTTTTTATGGGCTAAATTACTCATCAGGCGTCGATTGCCGCTCGCATTTCACTTAAGATTTGATGTAAAGCAGCCTTTAATTCATCTGGACGATCTGCAAATTCAGCGATACGGTTAACTAACGCACTGCCAACAATAATACCATCGGCAACCTGTGCAACCGCAGCAGCCGACTTGGCATCCTTGATACCGAAACCGACACCAACGGGAAGATCAGTTTTTGCCTTTATCTCGGCAAGCTTTTCCTCCACTCCCGCAACATCCAAAGCGCCAGATCCCGTCACCCCTTTAACCGATACATAATAAACGTAACCGGTTGAGTAATGGCAGATCGAACTGATACGGTCATTGTCAGTGGTGGGTGCCAACAGGAATATGGCATCCAGATCCGCATTTTTGAGCTGCAAACAAAAAGTTTCTGCCTCTTCCGGCGGTAAATCAACGGTCAGGACACCATCTACACCCGCCTCTTTAGCCGCAGAAACGAATTGCTCGTATCCCATCACCTCGATCGGATTCAAATATCCCATCAATACCACGGGTGTGGTTTGATCCGTCTCACGAAAGGCTTTTACGATACCCAGCACATCACGCAGTGACGTGTTGTGCTCCAACGCCCGCTCACAAGCGAGCTGAATCACGGGGCCGTCCGCCATTGGATCGGAAAACGGCACACCGAGCTCAATCACATCTGCACCGGCATCCACAAGCGTCTGCATCAGCGACAGGGTCAAACCGGGATTGGGGTCACCGGCTGTAATATAGGGAATCAAAGCTTTTTTGTTTTGTTCTTTAAGTGTTTCAAAGGTTTGCGCGATGCGGCTCATAATCTATGACTCAGTGCTGTATTTTTCGGATCTTAAACGGTTATTCCATCAATTTTGGCGATAGTATGGATATCTTTATCCCCCCGCCCCGACAGATTTATGACCATTATCTCGTCCTTGCTCATTTCTTTGGCTTTTTTCATACCATAAGCAATTGCATGGCTTGATTCCAGGGCTGGCATAATTCCCTCAACACGAGTCAATGCCCGGAACGCATCCAACGCCTCTTCGTCCGTTACTGCAACATACTGAGCACGATTCACATCCTTCAACCAGGAATGCTCTGGACCAACACCCGGGTAATCCAAGCCAGCCGATACGGAATGGGTACTGGCAATCTGACCGTTCTCGTCTTCCATCAAATAAGTACGATTACCATGCAGCACACCCGGCTTTCCGGCACACAATGGCGCGGCGTGCTGTCCTGTTTCAATACCGTATCCCGCAGCCTCAACACCGATCATTTCAACGCTGGAGTCAGGAATAAACGGGTAAAACATCCCCATGGCATTTGAGCCACCACCAACGCAGGCTACCAGAACGTCTGGAAGACGACCTTCTTTTTCCATAATCTGCGCTTTGGTTTCGCGACCGATAACCGACTGAAAGTCCCGAACCAGCATCGGATATGGATGGGGCCCTGCTACGGTACCGATAATGTAAAAAGTATTATCTACGTTGGTAACCCAGTCACGAAGCGCTTCATTCATGGCATCTTTCAGTGTTTTGGTTCCGCTCTCTACCGGTAATACTTCTGCACCAAGGAGCTTCATACGGTAAACGTTGAGGGCTTGACGCTGAACATCTTCCGCCCCCATAAAAACTTTACACTCCAACCCGAGTCGCGCCGCTACCGTAGCGGTTGCAACACCGTGTTGTCCCGCTCCGGTTTCCGCGATGACACGGGGCTTGCCCAGATATTTAGCCAGCAACGCCTGCCCAATCGTATTGTTGACTTTGTGCGCGCCAGTATGATTCAGATCTTCGCGTTTCAGGTAAATTTTCGCACCGCCAACTCTTCGGGTTAGATGCTCGGCAAAATAGACCGGGGAAGGCCTCCCCACGTAGTCCGCCAAATCCTGATCAAACTCTCTCTGGAATTCAGGATCATCTTTAAGGCGTGCATACTCCTTTTCCAACTGGAGCAAGGACGGCATTAAGGTCTCGGAAACAAAGCGCCCACCATATATACCAAAGTGCCCCTTGTCGTCAGGCAATGATTTTAAAAAGTCTTCAGTAAACGTTTTGTGCACGCCACACCTCTTTAATAAATTCTTGTACTGCTGATTGATTTTTTATGCCCTTGGCCTGTTCAACCCCACCACTGACGTCGACGGCGTAGGGCTTGATCATTGAAACTGCTTCGGCCACATTTTGGGGGTCAAGTCCCCCGGCAAGAATAACATAATGCGCCAACTCTACAGGAATGAGCCCCCAATCAAACTTTTGACCGGTCCCGCCAGGTACACCTTTTACATACGCATCAAGAAGCAGATTCTTGGCGCTGGGATATTGGGCTAACGCATCTCGTATCTGATTCTCGGTGTTAACCCTCACCGCTTTTATATAAGGCCGGTCAAATTGTTTACAATAGGACTCAGTCTCATTGCCATGAAATTGCAGCAACTCCAGTTCGACGGAGCTTAACACATTTCTCACTGCGGTTTCGTCATGATCAACAAACAAGCCGACCTTGGCAACAAAAGCCGGTACTTGAGCACAAATACGCGCTGCGGCTTCCGGGGCGACATAACGAGGACTTTTTTCATAAAACACAAACCCCAGAGCATCTGCTCCGGCAGCGACTGCTGAGAGGGCATCCTCCGGATTGGTGATACCACATATTTTGACTCGAACTCTGGACATAGTACTTTTCTGTCATCTACTCGGCACTCGCAGCATAGATACAACCATGGCTAGCGCGCACCTGATTCCACCGGGGTCATCGATTATAACGGCAAAGCCCCCTGGAATAAATTTTTTGTGGTCCATCCGTCGATTCACTAGCTCTGATGACGATGACGAATCGAGATACCGCAACTATTCAAACCAGTGAAGCTATTAGAACTACCACAACTACTCGGGTTGCTGCAGGAACTCCGGCCCTAACCCCAAATCGGGAATTGCAAACGCTTCCGGATACTGGACATTGACCAGATAAAGCCCCTCAGGGGGTGCAGTGACACCTCCCCGGGTTCGGTCTTTCAAGGCAAGAACCTCTCCACACCAGCTGACCGGTTTTTTACCGCAGCCAATCTCCATCAATACACCGGCAATATTTCTGACCATATGATGCAAAAATGCGTTAGCCTGAATATCAATCACGACATACCGATGGTAACGGGTGACATTGATAAAGTGGACATTTCGAAATGGTGTTTTAGACTGACACCCGACCGCTCTGAATGAGCTGAAATCCAACTCACCAATCAGGCTCTGGGCTGCAGCATGCATACGATCAGCATCGAGCGGACGAAACTGCCAGGTAACCAGATTGCGCATCAACGAGGGTCGCAGGGAATGATTGTAGATTACATAACGATAGCGTCGGGCAGTGGCACTGAAGCGGGCGTGAAAATCACTGGCAGCATTGTCGATGTGTAGCAACCTGACATCGTCAGGGAGATTGGTGTTTACCCCTAAAAGCCATGCTCGCTGATCCCGGACTACCGGGCAGTCAAAATGCACTACCTGAGCGGTACCATGGACGGCGGCATCTGTTCGGCCGGCACAAGTGGTACTGACTGGTACATTGGCCACTTTGGACAAACCATATTCCAACGCCCCTTGGACACTGGGAACACCATTATTCTGGATCTGCCATCCGCGATACCCTGCACCGTCATATTCTACGATACAAAAAATACGGCCAGCACCTATTCGGGAGCTGGCCGTAGAGTCTGATTCATTTTTCACTGTTACCGCCACACTTAAAAGCGCAAAGGGTAACGGATTATTCGAATTACGCCAAATTTTTAATCCAAACTTTTCAGCAAATCATCAGCTTCTTTTTTCTGATCATCATTCCCTTCAATTGCAACTTCTTCCAGAATATCGCGAGCCCCTTCACTGTCCCCCATATCAATATATGCGCGGGCAAGATCAAGCTTGGTTGCAGCTTCGTCCGTACCGGAAAGAAAATCGAAATCATCATCCTCATCGACATCAACTTCCGCATCGGGCCTGGCCACAGGCATGACCACCGTATCTCCACCTTCAAGCGACTCAGAGGTTAGCAACGCGGAATCATCTTCTGGCAAATCAGCTTCCAAATCTTCCAGGGTATCCTCTAATGCAAGCTCGGAAAGGTCA
This sequence comes from Oleiphilus messinensis, assembly GCF_002162375.1. Classification (GTDB taxonomy): domain Bacteria; phylum Pseudomonadota; class Gammaproteobacteria; order Pseudomonadales; family Oleiphilaceae; genus Oleiphilus; species Oleiphilus messinensis. Next base: position 3,701,312 of record NZ_CP021425.1, read on the forward strand.
TCATCCATATCCGTTAAGTCGAGTTCGACTTCGGCCTCATCCGGATGATCAAGGTTAAGGTCGCCATCCATATCCAAGTCTGCGTCCAGCTCCAGGTCTGTATCCAATTCCAGGTCTGCATCCAACTCAAGCTCAGTCTCGGATGACTCCAGATTATTTGATGGAAGATCGAGATCAGCTTCTGCTTCGAGATCCATTGCACTTTCAGCTTCTGGCTTTGATTCTCCGGCCTCATCTTCTTCGGAAAAGTCAAGCGTATCGAATTCAGCGTCCAACTCTGCATCCAGATCTGACATCGAAAAATCTGAAGGCAGCGCTTCTTGCGCTTCCTCATCATTTTCCATTTGCGGCGCGTCTTTTAATGCGTCACTGGAATCCAGAGCTTCCGACTCCAGCTCAAGTTCGCCAAAATCATCTCCACTGCTTTCTGACACTTCATCCAGAGTGAGTTCTTCTTCCAAACCCGCGTTCTCTTCCAGGCCCAAGTCTTCATTTAATCCGAGATCTTCATCCAGAGACGATGCCAAATCCGCCATTTCAGCATCGTCAACAGTCTCGGACAGATCATCTGAAGTCAGATCCAGGTCCAAAGCGTCGAGTTCATCCTCTGCAGCCTCCGCTACCGGACTCGCCTCATCGGCCAAATCCAGTTCAAGCTCATCAGTATCTTCAGACAAGTCCAGATCAAGCGCATCTAACTCATCAGCGGATACGAGCGCTTCCTCAGTTCGGACTTCCTGCGCGGTTTCCGGGCGCTTATCCAGCGTTAATCCTTCATCCAAGTCAAGATCATCTACATCAAAATCCAGATCCAGCTCTTCATCAAGCTGCTCAACACGCTCTGCAGTGACGTCTTCTACACCCGCATCAGGAAAATCGAGCTCCAGGTCGTCATCAGCTTCCGCAGTCGCCTGAGTATCTGTGGCAACGGCTCCGGTATTACCGGATAGCAGCTCGTTCTCAAGGTCATCGATGGAGATTTCCGGTTCTGCAGAACCTTCAGTTAAGGTTCCTTTTAACTCTGCGGCACGCTTCAGGGTTTCCGGATCATTCAACGCCTCAACCTCACGGTATTGCGTTTCAAAAGCGGCTGCATTTTCCGAATCACGATAAACTTCAAGCAGCTTCAAGCGAATGTCTGCCCGACTGGGCTCCTCTGAAATCGCATTTTCCAGAACCTGAGCGGCCTGATCAAGCCGACCGTATGCGATATAAACGTCGGCTTCTGCGAGTGGATCGTCCTTTTCGGGCTCAGGTGCTTCAGCTTCGGTTTCATCCTCGATCGCGGCACCACCGAAGATATCCATATCATCTTCGCTAGACTCTGCCTGAGCGAGACTTTCGTGAAACTCCTGCTCTCGTCGGGCGTTACTTCTTGAAACCAGTATCAAACCGATAATCAACGCCAACGCACCTGCACCAATTCCACCCAAATATAACGGATTGTTCAGAATTGTTTCGACAAAACTGGGCTCAGGCGGAATTTCAACCGGCTTATCTTTTGCTTTGATTACCGGCTTAGTGGATGTCGGTGCACTGGCTTCTGGCTTCACAACCGGAGCTTCAGCCATTCCAGTATCAACCGGTTTCTCGACCTGATCCGCACCAGTGCTATCAGCATCAATGCCTGAAGCAGAATCAACACCTGAAGCAGCATCACCCATGGCCATAGGGTCGCTGTCAGTCATGCCGCCATCAACCGAAGATACCTCCCCCGTAGATGACATATCTCCCATCGCCGGATCTGTCATGGTGCCTGCAACATCTCCGGTATCGGCTGGCTCACCCTGAGTTCCGGCTTGCAAAGAGGATTCCGCCTCTTTCAATACACGCTCAATTTCCTCCGAGGACTTTCCAAGTTGACGCTGCAATTCCACCAACTGGTCATCTTTCAGTGTTAGTAAACTTTGTAGCGTTTCCAGTTGCGTTTCCAGGTCTTCAACCCGGCTCTTTAACTCGGTATTCTCACTGGCAGACTCATCAAGCTTTTCCAGAGTCATCGCCAACTCATTGGCTACAGCCCCCGTAGCACCTTCTCCACCCGCATGAGCACCTGACTCGGCGGCATCAGATCGAGGCACCACTATCTTTAATTCAGCGCCACCCGCGCTACCGGATTGCGCTGTTTGTGTTTGGCTCGAGCGTGCTGTAGCATCAATTTTACGAACAGCCACAGGCCGCCCTTCTGCAAACGCCCTATTCTGCTCCACTACAGCACCAACAGCTTCCGTTCTGGAGCGAGCTTCAATATCACCGGATTCCGGCACTCTGAGAATTTGCCCTGACTTTAACTTGTTAATATTGCCATCAATAAACGCATCGGGATTGAGATCCTGAATGGCAAGCATCATCTGCTGGGGAGAATAGCTTTTCGAGGGTCTCACCTTTAACGCGATATTCCACAACGTTTCATTTCTAGCGGTCGGGCCATATTCCTCACCATCATAGGCTGGCGCTGATTCGGCCATGGGTGCTGAAACGCCTGAAGGTGATACTGAAGTGCTTTGCGTACTTGCAGCGGTATCTATTTCTTCAATTTCGGGCAACGCATTGACTGCAGTTGTAGCGGGTTGAACCGGCTTTACCGCTTCTTCACTAAACACAGGAGGATCGATCAATAACGCATACTCCCGCAACAATCGCCCGCTAGGCCAGATCACTTCCACTAGAAAATTCAGGAAAGGTTCTCGGACCGGCTTGTTCGAAGAGATGATTACGACAGGATTCCCTTGTTCGTTCCTTGAAACCGCAAATGTGAGATCGGATAGAAAATAAACCCTGTCTACCTCAGCCCTAGCAAACTCTTCTCGTGTGGCAAGCCCCGGCAAAATTTCATTCTGCTCGAGGTCGCGGACATTCACTAATTCAATCTCTGCACGCAAGGGTTGGTTTAGAGATGACCGCACAGTCGCCTCACCAAGCCCCAAGGCACTTGCAGTTCCAGTACCCATTGCGCCTACAAGCGATAGAGCAATTGCGAGCTTGCGCATCATATTTTCTTTCCTTTTTTTATCAAATCTGAGCAGTTTGTACAAAGTAGAGTCAAAACGCTTTTGTCATCGTCTGTATCCACTTTACTGTATACAGATTGCCCGTGCTTACTTAGAAAAAGCATTCAGATATGCAACTAAGTATCAAGTATTGTTTATAAATACCGATTAGGCAAAAAATCAGATGACTTGCCAAGCACCTTTCAGCACACGGCCAACACTGAAAAAAAAATTCTGCCTTTTTCGTCGTATTAACAGCAACTTGAAAATAATAATAGATGAGTTTTTCAATTCCGTGGACTTAAGGGAAGGATTAGTTCACAGAATGATTTGAAAATTGATGAGGGAGAGGATTTTATACGAAAAAACCGGTTCAGAAACACCTGAACCGGTTTTAAAATGCTCAATCAAGCCAGCTATCAGAGCAGAATGCGAAGCATTCTTCTCAGCGGCTCTGCCGCACCCCACAACAGCTGATCCCCAACGGTAAATGCCGAGATATATTCGGGCCCCATTGTCAACTTGCGGATCCGGCCAACAGGTACGGATAACGTGCCATTCACTACAGCGGGCGACAATTCACGAATCGTAACATCACGCTCGTTCGGGATCACTTTAACCCAATCATTGGCTTCCGCCAGGATGTTATTGATATCCGCAACCGGAACATCTTTTTTCATTTTGATTGTCAACGCCTGACTATGGCATCGCATCGCTCCAATCCGTACACAGATTCCGTCAATCGGAATTGGCGACGCAGAACGCCCCAGAATCTTGTTGGTTTCAACTTCAGCTTTCCACTCTTCCCGGCTTTGGCCGCTTTCAAGTTGAGAGTCTATCCAGGGAATCAAACTGCCAGCGAGTGCAGCGCCAAAGTTATCTGTGGGAAACGCTTCGCCACGCATCTGATCTGCAACACGTTTGTCGATTTCCAGAATCGCACTGGAAGGAGACGCCAACAATTCATCAACCGAGCCATGAATCGACCCCATCTGCGCGATCAGCTCACGCATATTCTGGGCTCCGGCTCCAGAGGCAGCCTGATAGGTCATCGGTGAGATCCATTCAATCAGATCTTGTTCAAACAAACCACCCAACGCCATTAACATCAAGCTGACAGTACAGTTGCCACCAACAAAGTTGGTCACACCGTTCTCAAGAGCGGTATCGATAACAGACCGGTTAACCGGGTCGAGCACGATTACGGAATCTTCCTGCATACGCAGCGCAGAAGCCGCATCAATCCAGTACCCTTTCCAGCCTGCTTCACGCAGTCCGGGAAAAACCGACTTGGTGTAGTCCCCACCCTGGCAACTGATAATAATATCCATATCCGCAAGTGCATTAATATCGTTTGCATCTTGCAAAACAGACGCTTTCCCGGAATAGGAAGGTGCTGCCTGTCCCGCCTGGGAGGTGGAGAAAAACGTCGCATCGATGACACTAAAATCATCCTCTGCAAGCATTCTTTCCATCAAGACGGAGCCAACCATGCCCCGCCAACCTACTAATCCTACTTTTTTCATCGGTTTAACCACAATACTGAATTAATGAATTTCACGGCCTAGCCTAACATACTCGCCGGGTTTCAGATAGGGATCTTAGCTGTTTAATGCCGCAACAACTGCATCGCCCATCTCGGCAGTACCTACTTTTTGCGTGCCTTCGGAATAAATATCAGGCGTACGCAATCCTTGATCCAGAACCGCACTCACCGCCTTCTCTATCTTGTCGGCTGCATCGGTCAACCCCAGACTATAACGAAGCATCATTGCCGCTGACAAGATAGTTGCTAACGGGTTCGCGATACCTTGGCCTGCAATATCCGGTGCACTGCCGTGACAAGGCTCGTACATACCTTTCCCGTCCGCATCCAGTGACGCCGATGGCAGCATGCCGATGGAACCGGTCAGCATGGCGGCCGCATCCGAAAGAATATCACCAAACATGTTTCCGGTAACCATGACGTCAAACTGTTTAGGCGCTTTTACCAATTGCATTGCCGCGTTATCGACATACATATGACTCAATTCAACTTCCGGATAGTCTTTTGCCATATCATCCAGAATCTCACGCCACAATACAGTGACTTCAAGCACATTGGCTTTGTCTACCGAGCACAGCTTGCCATTACGTTTTTGTGCCGCTTCAAACGCCACTTTTGCAATCCGGCGAATTTCACTCTCACTGTAAACGTAAGTGTTATACCCCTGACGCTCGCCATTTTCGAGTGTTCGAATACCCCGAGGCTGGCCAAAGTAAATCCCGCCCGTCAGCTCACGAACGATCAATATATCAAGACCTGAAACGACTTCAGGCTTCAGTGTTGATGCACCGGCCAATTGCGGGTACAAAATAGCAGGTCGCAGATTACCGAACAACTGCAGCCCGGAACGCAGCCCAAGCAGGCCCTTTTCCGGACGGATCGCCATGTCAATCGTATCCCACTTCGGCCCGCCTACGGCGCCGAGCAAAATCGCATCCGCTGCTTTGGCCGCAGCCAGGGTATCATCAGGCAACGGTACGCCACTGGCATCAATGGCCGCACCACCTACATTGGCAGTGGATAACTCCAGCCCCAAACCTTCGGACGCATTCAGCGCCTTCAATACTTTTTCAGCTTCAGCCACAATTTCAGGGCCGATTCCATCGCCCGGCAACAGCAATACCTTCTTGGTCATTTATCTCGCCTCTTTCTCTTAATTCTGATTACTTCACAACATCAAACAGCCAAGGTGCAGCCTGGCGCTTTTTCGTTTCATAGGCTTTGATGGCCTCGGCATGCTCCAATGTCAACCCGATATCATCCAACCCGTTCAGCAGGCAATGCTTACGGAAGGCATCAACTTCAAAAGCAAAGGTTTCACCGGACGGCGCACGCACAACTTGCTCCTGCAAATCAATCTCGAGCTCATACCCTTCGCTGGCAAAGGTTTCCTGGAAGAGCTGTTCAACCTGCTCTTCTGTTAAAACGACGGGCAAAATACCATTTTTAAAACAATTATTGAAAAATATGTCGGCGAAGCTGGGGGCGATCACACAACGAAAACCGTAATCATCCAAGGCCCAGGGAGCATGCTCCCGGCTCGAACCGCAACCAAAATTACGCCGCGCCAACAAAATGGATGCGCCCGTATAACGGGATTGATTCAAGACAAAGTCCTTGTTCAGAGGCCGCGCAGAACAATCCTGCCCCGGAGCACCTTCATCAAGATAACGCATTTCATCAAACAGATTAGGCCCAAAGCCGGCTCGTTTGATGGATTTCAAGAACTGCTTGGGAATGATCATATCCGTATCAACGTTGGCCCGGTCCATTGGTGCCACGATACCTTTAACGGTGGTGAATGCTTTCATGACTAATTACCTTTTAAAACAAAATTCACAAATGGACGATTACACCCATTCCCGCACATCAACAAAGTGTCCTGCAACTGCCGCAGCCGCTGCCATAGCCGGGCTAACCAGGTGGGTACGACCGCCAAAGCCCTGACGTCCTTCAAAATTACGGTTGGAAGTTGATGCACAATGTTCGCCCTGACCCAACTTATCCGCATTCATCGCCAGACACATTGAGCATCCCGGCTCACGCCACTCAAGCCCCGCAGCAGTGAAAATCGCATCCAGACCTTCTGCTTCAGCTTGTGCCTTAACCAGACCCGACCCTGGCACCACCAAAGCCTGCTTGACGGAATCTGCAACTTTTTTGCCTTTGACAACTTCCGCCGCTGCCCGTAAATCCTCTATACGTGAATTTGTACATGAGCCAATAAATACGCGATCCAGCTTGATTTCAGAAATCGGCATATTGGCTTTCAAGCCCATGTACTCCAGCGCACGCTGAATGCCTTCTTTCTTCACCGGGTCATTTTCCTGATCCGGATCAGGAACCAAGGCGTCCACTGAAGCAACCATCTCTGGAGATGTCCCCCAAGAGACCTGCGGCTTGATTGCCGAGCCATCCAGCACCACAACCTTGTCAAATTCCGCGTCATCATCGCTATGCAAGTCCTTCCAGCTGGCAACAGCTTGTTCCCAATGCTCACCTTGAGGTGCAAAAGGACGGCCTTTTACGTAATCCAGCGTGTGCTCATCAACAGCAACCAGACCCGCACGGGCACCGGCTTCGATCGCCATGTTACAGACTGTCATTCGGCCTTCCATCGACATTGCCCGCATGACCTCGCCACCGAACTCCATCGCGTAACCGGTACCACCGGCAGTGCCAATCTCACCAATGATTGCCAGCACTACATCTTTGGCGGTCACGCCCTTACCCAGCTGACCATCAACACGAATCAGCAAGTTTTTCATTTTTTTCTGCACCAGACACTGGGTCGCCAGCACGTGCTCTACTTCAGACGTACCGATACCATGGGCCAACGCCCCAAACGCACCGTGGGTAGAAGTGTGTGAATCACCACAAACAATCGTCATACCGGGCAAGGTTGCGCCTTGTTCCGGCCCCACGACGTGGACAATCCCCTGACGCTTGTCGTTCAATTTAAACTCAACAATACCAAAATGATCACAGTTATCGTCGAGGGTCTGAACCTGAATTTTGGATACCGGGTCGACAATGCCCTCAACACCAGCAGTCCGATCCGTGGTGGGAACATTATGATCAGGCGTTGCCAGGTTGGCATCGAGACGCCAGGGTGTGCGTCCGGCAATTCTCAGACCTTCAAAAGCTTGGGGCGAAGTCACTTCGTGCAATAATTGACGATCGATGTAAATCAACGATGAACCATCATCACGCTGCGTTACAACATGATCATCCCATAATTTATCGTAAAGGGTCTTACCAGCCATTTGGATTCCTCCGGTCATTCCGGACGTGCATCATCACACCCGGTTGTTGTACGTATCACATGCAGAATATGGTAACTTGCAAACAACATAAAATGAATTTATTTTTATTATCCTGAATATTCCTCTTTGGAATACTAAAATCACTGCGGCTGAGTTTCATCCGCTAGATTCAGGAGCAAGTCAATTTGGACAGCCAAAACATCAAGGCTTTTCTGAGTGTGGTCGAAAACCGGTCATTTTCAAAAGCCGCAGACCACTTACACCTGACCCAACCGGCCATCAGCAAACGGGTACAAGCATTAGAGCAGGAACTGGGTGTTCCCCTGTTCGATCGTTCTCAACGCAAAGCCGTGTTGAGTGAAGCTGGCGTTGTATTTGCGGAAAAAGCAAAGCGCATCATGCGTGAAATGACCAACGCCGAGAATGCGGTAAAAAACATTGGTAACACCGTACAGGGCAGTATCAAAGTAATTTGTAGCCACCACGCAGGCTTGCACCGACTGCCATTGGTGCTAAAGCAATATACACAACGGTATCCACAGGTCAGCCTTGAACTGCGATTTCTGGAGTCGGAGAAAGCCTATCAGGAAATTCTGAAAAATCAGGCCGATCTGGCTTTTATTACAATTCATCAGCGCACAGACTCCCAACTGGAAGAGCACTTGCTTTGGGATGACCCGATGAGCCTGGTTTGCTCCGGGGAACATGCATTGGCACATTCACAGGACTTGAAACTGGAGGATTTACAGTATTTCGAAGCGATACTTCCCGCCGAAGGTACGTACACCTATGAGCTCATCAGCAATTTATTCGCAAAAGCAGGACTGGAACTGAAAGCAACCATGCCCACCAACTATCTGGAAACCATCAAAATGATGGTCAGCGCTGGGCTGGGTTGGAGTATGTTGCCTAACACAATGGTAGATGAACACTTGCATGTGCTCAACCTGCCTGAGACGAGAGTGACGCGGCACATCGGTGCGGTCTCTTACAAGAGCAGAATCACCAGCAATGCCGCGCTTGCATTGATTGAAGCCGCAAAAGAGGTCTGGGGGGAAAGGTAATCCCCCCCTGGGATCTGTCAAACTCGCGTATAAATCAGTCTGATTCGCCCGTTTCCTTCACGACATCCGCAATGCGCATTCTGACATAGGAGCCCGGCGCATCTTCGAGACACTCCAATTCACGATCACCAGGTTGACGAGCTTCTACAACTTCGTCAGAGCGCTCCAGCAACCATGTTTTCCACGCTGGCCACCAGGAACCTTTATGTTTCTCCGCATTATTGAACCAGCTGTCTGAAGTCTCGGACAATTCTGCATTTGTCCAGTAACCGTACTTTTCAGGACCCGGCGGATTCACCACACCAGCAATATGGCCCGACCCGGATAACACAAATGTCACATCACCATTATGAGCCTTGGCGCCAAGATAAGTCGCTTTCCATTTTGCGATGTGATCCTGAATTGTCGACAAAAAGAACACCGGTGTATCGATTTTACCCAAGTCCAGTTTAACACCCATGAGCTCGAGCTTGCCGGGCTGGATTAATTCATTATCGAGATACATATGGCGCAGATACCAGCCGTGCATTTTGGCCGGTAAATTCGTACTGTCTGAATTCCAATACAACAGATCAAATGCCGCCGGTTTTTCACCCTTCAAATAGTTATTGATAAAAAACGACCAGAACAAATCGTTTTCACGGAGCATGTTGAAACTGAATGCCATACTCCGGCCATCGTAATAGCCAGCCTTGTCCAGCCGCTTTTCGATGCCACCGATGGTGTGGTCATTGATGAACACACCAATCCCGCCAGGATCAGAGAAATCCAGAAGAGTTGTAAGATAAGTTGCACTGACGGTTCTCGACTCCCCTTTATCTTTCAGATACGCCAGGGTACACGCGAGCAATGTACCGCCAACGCAATAGCCGACGGCATGAATTTCAGATTCCCCGGTCGCTTTTTCTATGGCAGAGAACGCGGACAGCGGGCCATCTTGCATATAATGCTCAAATCCTTTGTTTTTCAGGGCGGGCCCCGGATTTACCCACGATGTCATAAATACGGTGAAGCCCTGATCCACGAGCCATTTTACCAATGAGTTCTTGGCGGTAAGATCCAGAATGTAATATTTATTGATCCAGGGTGGAATAATCAATATTGGCGTTTTCTGGACTTTTTCCGTCGTCGGCTCGTATTGAATCAACTGCATCAAATCAGTTTGGTAAACGACTTTCCCCGGGGTTGTGGCAACATTCTGGCCGACCCGAAAGGCGGAAAAATCGGTCATGGAAATATTCAACACCTGAGGACTACTTTTGAAATCATCCCAAAAGTTTTTCACCCCTTCGACCAGGTTCTTGCCTTTACTGGAAAAGGTCTTACGCAATACTTCCGGATTGGTCAGGGCAAAATTACTGGGTGATAACGCATTTACCAACTGTCGAGTATAAAAAACAAATTGATCTCGCGTGTGAGCCTGTGTTCCCTCCAATTCCGATACCATCTCCAGTAACGTATTGGCATTGATCAGGTACGCCTGTTTGAGATAATCAAATAAAATATTATCTGACCATTCCTGATCAGAAAAACGGCGATCTGCTCCATCTGGAACGGCCACAGGAGAAACCGAACGCCCAACCGCACGCATAGCGGTATTTTTCAACAGTGAAAACTGCTTTCGAACCATTTGGGTTTCTTTGCTCGCAACCTTGAAGGGGTGCAATGCCATTTGCTCACAAATATCACGATAGGTTCCCAACATTTCGAATACTGCTGCAATTTGCGAATCATCAATGTGATCCGCTTTTGTTGCGACCTCTTCGAAGGCCTTTCGGTACTGCTGGCTAATTTGATCCATTTGATCCATTTGATCAAAGGTATTCTTAATCGACTTCTGTGTCATTCCGCTTACTGAAAACCGTTCACTCATTACTGACTCGCCGTTACCACTTATCCGTTATTACTCGTTTGTCGCGACCCGCTTGCTAGTGCTGGCTAATCGCTACTTGTTTGAAACTGCCTTGTCTATCTAACTCCGCACTCACCGATTTCACTGAGTGCGGGTTTTCACATTGCGGAATACAACGTTTTAAAAATCAGCTTTCGCTTTTCGAATTCTGTGCAGCAGACTTCGCTTCATCTAAAACCTGTTCCATCTCACCTTTGAATTCCATACCCATTTCAGACAATGTTTTCATGTCCTCAACGACTTTTTTAGCGAGATTGGAAGCCATTTCAGTTTGGTGAGTGGTGTAGTTTTTAAGGGATTCAAGGTCGCGAACTTCGAGAATCTCCTTAAACTGCGAGCCAGTCATATCCGCATAAGACTTAAATGCTTCCATCTGAAACTCAGCGACTTTTTCCAGTTTTTTGAAAAGCAATTGGTTTGCTTTTACCAGTGGCTCATAAACATTTTTAGCTTGATCTGTGAAGTTACCGAGCAAGTTGTCTGACATAAGGGATCTCCTACATCCATTTTGTAAAAATCAAAAATAATTCGCACAAAGTACGCAATTAAACGTTGGCCAGACTCAGATAATTCCGAGTTGATAACACAGTTGAGAATCCAGACATCAACGATCAGAATCCTGGCTTGGTGTCCATGATTAGATCAGAGAACACTTGGGCTCTGATATGACGGGAATCAAACTTTGAGCATCGGTAAAAAATTATTCATTCAATGTGACAATTTGATAACAGCTTGATATTCAGACTATTTTACTCAGGATTAGGTAATTATCAGATAATGAAAGGAAGGAAACCTAGAACCAGGATGGCTGTAGCCCTGAAACACACCAGGGCCTAGTCGACCCATTGCCGACCGCGTGCAGGTTTGAAGTAAAAGAAAGCAAGGACTAACGCTCCCGCAGTACAGGCCGCCGCCATGAGAAACAACCATTCAAAACTGCTGTGCTCCGCAATGTAGCCGCTGAATAGCGCTCCCAACGCACCGCCCAAACCGAAACTGAGGCTACTGTATAACGCCTGTCCCTGCCCTTCATGGGAGCCTTTGAAATGTAAATGCACAAAATGGATTGCAACGATATGCATTATTCCGAAAGATGCCGCATGACCAATCTGGGCCACAATCAATGCCCACTCATTGTTCATAAGATAGGCCGTCATCAGCCATCGGACCAATGTTAACAGCAACGCGATAAGCGTTAATGCCCGCAATGAATAACGATGTAAAATCCGGTGCATAAACACGAACAACACCACTTCGGCCAACACCCCTAACCCCCAGAGCATACCGATTGCGGTTTTACTGAAGCCATGGCCTTCCAACGCAATACTGAAAAACGAATAATAGGGACCATGGGAAATCTGCAGGAGAAGATTTACCACAAAAAACGCAGGTACTGCAGGTTGCAGCAGCAATTTTCCAAACCCGGAGAAACCCGATTTTTGCTGTACTTCCGGCTGTTTCACCGGCATCAACGAGGCTAGCCAGATAAGAAAGAGTATGCCTAACAGTATCCCGGGCAACGCGGTAATTGAAACCGACTCAAACAACCCGCCAAGTAAAATCACACAAGCAATAAATCCCACTGACCCCCAGAGTCGAATGTGGCTGTATCGTTTGCGTTCCGCGCCGAGATTATGGAGCGTCAGGACTTCATACTGCGGCAATACTGCGTTCCAGAAAAAACTGAAGCCAACCATCCAGAGAACGGCCCAGCCAAAGGTCTGTTTGAATAAAAATCCGGAAAAGATCAGAAAAGCGAAGAAACTTCCCCAGCGCACCAGCGCCAGTCGATTACCGCTGCGATCCCCGACCCAACTCCAGAGATTGGGCGCGATCACTTTGGTAATCATTAAAATGGACATCAACTGCCCAATTTCTATGTGGGAATAGTTCAGGTGCTCCAGGTAGAGCCCCCAGAAAGGGGCGAGTCCACCAAGGAGCGCAAAAAACCAGAAATAGAAATTTGAAAGGGTAAATGACAGTATCGATATCACGAACAAATATCTGGAACAGTCACCACAACATCCGCATTTTGCGCACGATGGCGCAGATAGTGATCCATCAGGGTAATGGCCATCATAGCTTCTGCGATTGGTGTTGCCCGAATGCCAACACAGGGGTCATGTCGCCCGGTCGTCACCACCTCGATAGGATTTCCACTTGCATCAATACTACGCCCGGGTAGGCGCAAGCTCGACGTTGGCTTGAGGGCAATACGAGCAACAATATCCTGCCCCGTGGAAATCCCCCCCAATACGCCCCCGGCGTTATTCGATAAAAACCCCTCGGGGGTCAACTCATCACGGTGTGCCGTACCTTTTTGCTGAACCACATCAAAGCCGCTCCCGATTTCAACCCCCTTAACTGCGTTGATACTCATGAGGCTGTGTGCCAGTTCAGCATCGAGACGATCAAATACCGGCTCACCCAAGCCTACAGGAATGCCTTTGGCCACAACGGTTACCGCTGCACCAATGGAATCCCCCTCTTTGCGGAGTGCGTCCATGTAGGATTCCAGCTCTGGCAATAACGACGGGTCCGGGCAAAAGAATGGATTCTGATAAACTTGCTCCCAATCAAACTGATCCGTTTCGGTTCTAATCGGTCCAAGTTGAGACAGATATCCTTTTATCTGAACACCCAACTTTTCAGCCAGGTACTTTTTCGCGATAGCCCCGGCTGCAACCCGCATAGCAGTTTCTCTTGCAGAAGAGCGTCCGCCGCCCCGGTAATCCCGGGTACCATATTTGTGCATGTAGGTGTAATCGGCGTGGGCAGGACGAAACTGATCTTTAATATTGGAGTAATCTTTCGAGCGCTGATCCGTGTTTTCAATAATCAGCCCAATGGATGTACCGGTTGTTTTGCCTTCAAAAACACCCGATAAAATTCGTACCTGATCAGGCTCGCG